>NZ_JAUMTJ010000002.1:0-274856 GCF_032654765.1 Bradyrhizobium sp. 33ap4
TAGCCATGTCGTTCTGTGAGCCAAGGAGTTGAGTGTTATAGTTGTCTTCCTAAGACCGCTTGGCCTCCGACTTCCGAACCAGGCGATTGCGACATCGACCAGCGCTTTGGCGACGCCGCCGCGCCGCATGAATGCGGCGGCCATCACGAACAGGGGCAAGGCCATCAGTGTGCTGGAATTCATTTCATCGGCGATCTTCTGCGCGATCGCCACCAGAGGCTGGTCGCTGAAGCCGAACAGGACCGCCGCGCAGAGACCCAACACCAGAAAGATCGGCATTCCCGCGCAGAGCAGCCCGAAGAACATCAGCAGGAAAAGCATCGTCCACATCGTGTCGGTCTCGTTGTTGCTGGACCTGAAGCGTCCCGATGCGGGACCACGACGGTCAGTTTGCCGATGGCAGATCGGTCATCAAGACGGCTGACGTCGTCGATCGCTCAGTGATCGTGAACGGCGATGACCATGGTGGCGGGATCGAAGCGGAATACGAGCAAATAAAGCTTGATGACGTAGCGCAACAGCATCAGCACGGCGCCGGTCAGGATGGCCGAGTAGTAGATCCACATCGGGAATTCGAGGCCCGTGATGCTGCGCTCGTCGAGGCTGCGGGCGACATCCGCAACCTGGAAGCCGCAATAGGCCAGGCCGCCACAAAACAAGATCGCGACACAGCAGTTGAATGCCTCGACCCATCTTTGCCCTTGCGGCGGCAACAGTCGCAGCACGACGTCGGGCCTGACATGCCCATCGGTCCGGACCAACTGGCTCGACGCCAGAAACACCGCCCAGACCGTCAGATAGACCACTACCTCCTCGCCATTGATGAAGGCGAAGTTCTTGTTCACGTAGCGACCGATGACCTGAGCGGTCCCGACCGTCAGCGCGGCGGCACCAAGAACTCCTATCAACAGGAGTTCAAGCCTGTTCCAGATCTTCATCATGGGTGGCAATCAATGGCCGACGGTCGTTACATCCGCCTGCACCTGCAGCAGCAAGGCGGGCGAAATCCGCAACTCCTTCGCGATGCCGTCCTGCAAAGGCAGCATCTTGGCGCGGACCGCAGCGAGCGCGCTCTCGGACGGCGAAACGAACACGATGCCGTTCTTTTCCAGCGTGTGGCGCGCCTCGGTCTGAGCTTCTTCCATACTCTTGCGGTAGGCCTGGATGTTCTCCTGCCAGAGGTCGACGACCAGCTTCTGGAGATCCGGCGGCAGCTTCTTGTAGAAGCTCTCGCTGATCATCGGCACGTAGAACCCGACGAATTCGCGATCCGCAAATCCATATTTCACGCCGGATTCCCAGAGCTTTGCGCTGGCAAGGCTTTCATCGGTCGAGCTCAGCCCGTCGAACGTGCCTTGCGAGAGCGCCAGCGGAACGTCCGGCCAGGCTGTGACGTTCGGTGTTGCATTGAAGAACTTGGCTCGCGCCGATTGTCCGGCACCGCCGGAGTTGCGGATCTTCATGCCGGCCTGATCGGCGAAGTCGCGGATCGCCTTGTTGGTGCTGTAGGTGTTTTGATATCCGAGCTGCAGCCAGGGGCCGAGCAATTTGACATCGAGCTTGCTCTCGAATTGCTTGTTGATGATCTCGCCGATCTTGCCGTCGGCAGCAGCATAGACCACCGGGTAGGGCTGCCCGAAAAATGCCGGCAGCTGGAAGACGTCTGCATCGGGGACGAAGCCGGTCAGCACCCAGGTGCCGGGGATCGCCATCTCGACGGCGCCCTGACGCAGCGCCTTCACCACGTCGCGGTCGCGAAACAACTGGCCGCTGTGGAACAGCTCGGTCGGGATCCGGCCGCCGGATTTTTCCTGCAGCTTCTTCAGGTAGTCGGCGGCAGACAATGTCCGTCCGTGTGTCGCCGACGTGTCCACCGAAGCCCGCAGCTTGAACTGAGGTTCAGCTGCTAGCGCTCCCTGGCTGCACTGAATCGCAAGCACGGCAAGCACGGCCGTCACGGCGCACCGCATCATCGAGTTTCTCCCCTTGGCCGTCGTCTTCTGTCCGCGACGGGTCACGGAAGCTAACGGGCAGGTTAGGTTGATTCAAGTGGAACGTTTCATTGCATAGGTGTGTCAGTAGCGGTGCGTCGTTTGGAGTTTCTGATGGATCATTCGATCGACAGGGGAAATTACTGTTATTATTCATGTTTATTGCATGTCCAGAACGTTGGCTCATCTCAAGCATAGCTGATCTGCCCTATTTTTCATGAAACGTTTCATTGACAAGGCGACCTCCGCGCGCCTAGCGTCCCGGCGCCGAGCGATACGCGCGGCCCCGGGGCGAACGCTTCGGGTTTCCACGCAACAAGTGGACGGCGCATGAGCCGCAACAAATTACGGGGGGAGTGATGAGCACTACGCGGAGAAATCTGCTGTTGTCTGGCATCGCCGTCGGCGCTGCGCTGGCCAGTTCGAATGTCTCGGTGATGGCGGCGGGACAGGAATTGACGCTCGGCGTCGTCGGCGTTCTGTCGGGTCCCGCTGCGCAATGGGGCCTCGCGCTGCGCGGCGCGGTCGAACTCGTCGCCGCCGAGGCCAACCGGGACGGCCTGATCAAGGTCGACGGGGCGCCATGCAAGGTCAACGTCGTTGCCATCGACAGCAAATACACGGCCGAAGGCGCCGCCGCTGCAGCCAACACGTTGGCAGGGCAGGGCGTTAAATTCATCATCGGCCCGATCGGCTCGCCCGAGCTCACCGGCGTGAAGCCGATCGCCAAGCGCAATTCGATGCTGGTGATGGGCAACGGCTACGCCAAGGATGCGCTGTCGCCGCAGTTGCCACTGGTGTTCCACATGGGGCCGGGTCCTTCGGGCTGGGCCGAGCCGATCATCAAGATCGCCAAGCAGAAGTTCGGCATGAAGAGCGTGGTGCTGGTCGCGCCGAACGACCAGGGTGGCACGGATATCGCGAGCGTCGACGCCGACGCATACAAGAGAACCGGCATCACCGCTTCCGAAGAATATTATCAGCGTGGCACCACCAATTTCGCGCCGATCGTGACCCGGATCATGAACGCGAAGCCCGACGCCGTCGATCTCGCTTCATCGCCCCCTGGCGACGCCGGCATCATCGTGAAGCAATTGCGTCAGGCTGGCTTTGAGGGACCGATCGGACGTCTCGGCGGTCCGGGATACACCGAAATCTCCCGCGTCGCCGGTGGCGACGAGGTGCTGAAGGACTTCTATTGGTACGAGCCGGTTCTCATCGACGAGAAAGTGCAAATGATCGCCGACGAGTACAAGAAGCTGCTCGGTGCCGAGCGGCCGGAAAACAATCTGTTCTTTCAGTGGGTCTCCGCCGCCCGCATGGTAACCAAAGCCATCGCCAAGGCCGGTACCATCTCGGACACGGCCAAGGTTGCCGAGGCCCTGCGATCGTTGCCGGTTGAGGATCCCAATATCGGTCCCGGTCACTGGATCGGGCAGGATTTCTTCGGCATCAACCAGGAACTGTCGTTCCCGTTCGGTGTCGGACTCGTGGAAAAAGGCAAGCTGCAACCGACCATCAGGGTCGAAGCGGCCGGCGGCAAGTAGCGGGTACTCCGTGCAAGGTTTTGTCGCCACCTGCCTCATCGGCATCAGCCTGGGTGCGCAGTACGCGCTGCTCGCCCTCGGCTTCACCCTGATCTTCGGCATTCTGGGAGTCGTCAATTTCGCGCATGGCGGCTTCTACGTTCTCGGAGGATATCTCGCCTATTCCGCGGTGACCTATCTTGGCATGCCCTACGCGCTGGCGGTGATCTGCGCGGCGCTGGGCACCACGCTGCTCGGATTCCTGTTCGAACGCTTCGTGCTGGATCGCGTGATCGACGATCATCTGGCGACGCTGATGCTGACGCTCGGCCTCTATTTGATGATGTCGAGCGGCATATTGGTGGTGTTCGGACCGCAATCTCCGGCCTTCGCCTTTCCATTGACCGGTGTCATTCACGGCCATGGCTTCTTTGTGCCGATCGAGAATCTCGTGGTGCTGGGCGTCTGCATCGTCGGGATCCTGTCGATCTACGGCCTGATCTATTACACCGATTTCGGCCGCGCGCTGCGAGCGCTGGCCGATGACCGCGCGGTGGCGACAGCGCAGGGACTGCGTCCCGCGATTCTGTTCCCGGCTGCCTTCGCCCTGGCGACGGGGCTCGCCGGCCTCACCGGCGCGCTGGTCACACCGATCCTGTCGCTCGCGCCGCATATCGGCGATCCTGTGCTGGCGACGTCCTTCCTGATCGTCATTCTCGGCGGTCTCGGTAGCGTCGGTGGTGCGACAGTCGCGGCTTTCATCGTCGGCATGGCGGAGGCGTTCTCTGCGGTCTATCTCGGTGGCTCGAAGGGCGCACTCGCGCTGTTCGTGCTCGTCCTGGTCATGCTGGTCGTCAAGCCATCGGGTCTTTTCGGTCACCGGGTTCGGGGAGCTTGAGCACATGACAGCCCGCACCCTTTCCAAGCGCGGCGACCTGGCCGAGGCAGCAAGCGTCGTGGTCATCGCGGCCGCTTTCGTAGTTCCCTGGCTCAGCCAGAACCCGATGGTCTATTCACTGGCCAACCAGATGCTGATCGCGATTACGGCCGCGTTCAGCGTCTACATCATGCTGCGCATGAATCTGATGACCTTCGCGGTGCCGACCTTCATGGCGATCGGCGGTTACACCGTCGCGATCCTGGGGCTTCGTCACGGCGTGACCGATGTGCTGCTGCTGGGGCTTGCGAGCTTCGTGGTGCCGGCGCTGTTTGCGCTGCCGCTCGGCGCGCTGGTGCTCCGTCTGACCGGCGTCTATTTCGTGCTGGTCACGTTCGTCCTCACCGAGATCACGCAACTGTTGCTGTTTGAAACGCCGGGGTGGACCGGCGGGTCCAATGGACTGGTCGGCATGCCGGCCGTGACGCTGTTCGGGCTGGAGCTCGCCGACAACCGCGCGGTGCTGCAGGTCACGATCGGGCTGGCGCTCGCCGGCGCTATCGTCACCGCTGCGGTGACCCGCACGCTGCGCCAGCATTTCGCGGCGATCGAGGAGAACGAACTGCTCGCCCAGAGTCTTGGTCTCGTCGTCTGGCACTACAAGGCGTTCGGCTTCGCCATCGCCGCGGGCGTATCCGGGCTCGCCGGCTTCGCCCTCGTCAACATGCTGCTCACGGCCCATCCGACCTCGTTCAGCGCGCTGTCATCGGTCAACTACATTGCCTATGCGATCATCGGTGGGAAGAGCAGCATGCTTGGCCCGGTTGTCGGTGGCGCCCTGCTGATCTGGGCAGGAGACGTCTTCGCATTGCGCGGGGAGTATTCCCAGTTCCTGTTCGGCTTCCTGATCGTGGTGGTGGTGCTGGTCGCGCGCGAGGGCGTCGTCGGGACGATCCATCGCCTCGGCGTCCGCGTGTTTTCGCCACCGTCGCCGTCGCGGTCTTCCACCGTCGCCTCGTCGCCGACGCTGAGTGTGCCCAATGCGATGGAGCCCCTGCAATGACGGCTGAACGCACCGGACGGACCGACGGCGGCGCGCTGCTCGAGGTCGCAGCCATCTCCAAGCGTTTCGGCGGGCTGCATGTCTTCGACAATGTCAGCTTCGCCATCCCGCCAGGCGACGTCCTTGGCGTCATAGGGCCGAACGGCGCCGGCAAGACCACGCTCATCAACGTCATTTGCGGCATGCTGCCGCCGACCATCGGCCGGGTGCGGCTCGACGGCAAGGATATGACCGGCAAGCCGCTGCATGCCGTCAGTCGCATGGGAATTATCCGCAGCTTCCAACAGACCAACACCTTCCGTACGGCATCGGTCCGCGAGAACATTTCGAGGGCCCTTCGCTTCAGCGGCAGTGGGCCCGGATGGGACAGCGTCGCGCCGCTGATCGACGAGTTCGAGCTCGAACCGCAGCTCGACGAGCAGAGCGACAAGCTGCCGTACGGGCTCCAGAAGATGCTGGGCCTTATTCTGGCTTGCGCCGCCCGGCCGAAAGTCCTCCTGCTCGACGAGCCGGCGGCCGGTCTCGAGCGGCGGGAGCGCCTGCGGGTCGATGCTTTCGTGCGCCACGTGAGGACGGAGCTCGGTTGCGGGGTCCTGATCGTCGAGCATGACATGGATCTCGTGCGCCGCCTCTGTCCAAGAATACTGGTGCTCGATTCCGGTCGTGTCCTGGCCGAGGGCGCTCCGGCCGACGTCCTGGCACGCAAGGATGTCATTGACGCCTATCTCGGGACAGTGGACGAGGAGGCGGCCTGATGCTGGCGGTGAAAGACCTCGAAGTCCGCTACGGCGGCATCACGGCAATCAGCGGCGTCTCGATCGACGTCGCCGAGGGCGAGACGGTGCTGCTGATCGGCGCCAATGGTGCCGGCAAGTCGAGCCTGATCAACGCCATCATCGGTCTGGTCCAGGCCTCGCATGGCAGCGTGCGCTTCGCGGGCCGTGATCTCAGTGCCGTATCCTGCGATGGGCGCGCGCGGGCCGGAATTGGGTATTCGCCCGAAGGGCGCCGCGTGTTCCCGACCATGTCGGTCGCTGACAACGTCCTGAGCGGCGCCTGCTGGCACGGCGGAGCGAGCCAGCGCCAAGCCTGGGCCTGGCTTTGTGGCATCTTTCCGATCCTGAAGGAGCGCGCCAGCCAGCCGGCCGGACAATTGTCGGGGGGACAACAGCAGATCGTCGCCTTGGCGCGCGCCATGAGTTCGTTTCCCAAGCTGCTGCTGCTGGATGAACCCTTCCTCGGGCTCGCGCCGGTGTGGATCGCGCAGATCAGCGAGGCGATCCGTCATATGCAACAGCGCGGCACGACCATTCTCATGACCGAGCAGATGGCGCGTCCGGCGCTCAAGCTTGCCACACGCGGCTACGTGATGCGCGGTGGCGAGGTCAGGCGGAGCGGCACCGTCGCCGAAATTCGCGACGTTGCGCTTGCCGAGGAGTATTTGTGATGTCCGCTACTTTGAACGCCACTGCGCTGCTCGGGACCTTCGCCGCAACGACGTCGGCGAGCGAACTGTCCCCGGATGTCGCCACGAAGGCAGCCATTTGCCTGCTGGACTCGCTGGGGCTCGCGCTCGCGGCGCGACACGAGCCGACGGCCGCGGCCGCGCGCGCGATGTCCGCGGAGGTGCTGCCTGGACCGCGCACCGCGCGCATCTGGGCGAGCGGCAAACATGCCGCGCTGTCCGAGGCGGTTCTCGCCAACGGCATTGCCGTTCACGCCCATTTTCAGGACGACACCGACCACGATTCATGGACGCACCCGGGATCCCTGATTGCGCCGGTCGCGGTGTCGCTTGGTGAAACGCTGGATGCGCCGCTGCGCACCGTATTGACCGCTCTCACGGTCGGCTATTCCACGCTCAAATGGCTTGGTGCGGGTGAAGTCGTTGCCCGCGGCCTGATCGGCAGGGGCGTGCGGACCAGCCCGACCTTCGGCACGATCGGTGCTGCGGCGGCGGCCGCAGCCGCACTTGGGCTCGATCCACCGAGGTCCACCAGCGCGGTTGCAATCGCGGCCTGCACGACCGGCGGCACGCTGGAGCCGGTGCGCTGCGGCTCCGATGAATGGCGCGTACAGAACGGGCGCGCCGCCCAGGGCGGGCTGGTGGCCGCGGAGCTTGCGGCGCGCGGCGTCCAGGGGGCGCCCGATGCGCTGGAAGGACCGAAGGGATTGTTGCGCTCGCTTGCCGGCCTCGATCGCACGCCAGAACAATGGCAGCGAGGCCCCGATGTCGCGACGATGATCGGCATCATGGCAAAGCCGTTCGCAACCCTGGGCGACAACATGTCGGCGGTGCTGGCGGCGCATATGCTTCACCGCGACGGCATCGATCTGTCGCAGGTGAAGCGGATCACCGTGACGATCTGGGAGCCCTATACGCAATATCCGGGAACGTCATTCAAGGGACCGTTCACGCGGACCGTGCAGACCCAGGCCAGCACCGCCTTTGCGGTCGCCGCCATGCTGCGCTACGGCCGCCTCGACTACGAGATGGGCGTCGAGCACCGCCAGGACCGGGAGATCATGGCACTCGTCGGAAAGACGATCGTCGAGCCGGACGCGGTCGGCACCCATCTCGACGCGACCGTCGAGTTGGAGATGGAAAATGGTGCGCGTCTTCGCCGGACCGCGCGCGAGGCGCCCAAGGTTCTGGTGTTCCAGGACGAAGCCCGCGCCACCGAGGTTTTCGATAGCCGCCTGGCCGGCACCGGAATTCCGGCCGGCGAAGGCGCCAGCCTTGCGGCCGAGGTTTTCGCCTCGGCACGTAGTGGCGGATCGATGCCTGTGCGCAGGCTGCTCGACCGCCTGACCCGATCTCAAAGGGATGCGATCAAATGAAACTTGGACTTGAAGGCAAGACTGCGATCGTCACCGGCGGCAGCAAGGGCATTGGTCTCGAGACCGTACGCTTGCTGGCGGAGGAGGGTGTCAAGGTTCTGGTCTGCGCGCGCCGCGAGGACGCGCTGGCCGAATGTCGTTCTGACGTCGAGCGGAGCACCGGCGTCAAGGTCGAAACGCTGTCGCTTGATGTGACGGATCTGAAGCAGATCGAGCGGCTGCCGGCGGTCGCCCGCGACCGTCTCGGCCGCGTCGACATCCTGGTCAACAATGCCGGCACGGGCACCTACAAGCCGTTCCTCGAAGTCACCGACGAGGAACTGCAATACGGCATGGCGATCAATTTCTTCGCTCAGTTCCGTATCTGTCAGCGCATCATCCCGATCATGATCGAGCAGAACGGCGGCGGCATCGTCAACGTGTCGGGCGAAACCGGGATCATGGTGACGATGCCGCCGTTCCTGTCGTCATGCACCGGTCCGGCCAAGTCGGCCGAAATCCGCTTCTCCAAGATTCTCGCCAACGAATTCGGGCCGCACAACATTCGCGTCAACTGCGTCGTTCCCGGTTTCGTCAATACTCCGGAACGTTTTGCAAAATGGGAGCGTGAGCTCGCCAAGCGCAATCTGGGCGAAGAGGAGGCGGAAGCCGAACGCAAGCGCTGGTCGGAAAATAACTCGATGCGCAACACGCGCTGGGGCACGCCGGAGGAACTCGCCAATTTGATCGTCTTCGCGCTGTCCGACCGCGCGAGCTTCGTCAACGGCGCGGTGCTGGTTGCCGACAATGCGCAGGACAAGTCGTGAAAGCGACGCCGCTCGACATGATGAATCGATTGATGACAACAGGAACGTCGGCGGCCCTTGCGGCAGCCGGGAGGATTTGATGGACGTTGACAAGCCGCTCGCTGGTATCACCGTGATTGAACTCGGACACAGCGTGGCCGCCCCCTATGCCGGATTGATTCTGGCCGATCTCGGCGCCCGTGTGATCAAGGTCGAAAATCCCAAGAGCGGCGATTATGCGCGTGGCTGGGGGCCGCCGTTCTGGAACGGAACGGCAAGTGTGTTCCATAGTCTCAATCGCGGCAAGGAAGGCATCACCGTCGATTTCGGCGCAGCGGAGGATTGCGAGAGGCTGAAGTCGCTGATCCTGAACGAGGCCGATGCCGTCATCCAGAATCTGCGGCCCGGCATTCTGGACAAGTTTGGTCTCACCGCGGATGCGCTCAGCGCCGCGAAGCCATCGCTGATCTGGTGCGACATCGGCGCGTTCGGCGCCAAGGGGCCGCTCGCCAGCAAGCCCGGCTACGATCCGCTCGCCCAGGCGAGCACCGGTATCATGAGCGTCACCGGCGAGGGCGGCCGGCCGCCGGTGCGTGTCGGCGTCTCGCTGGTCGACATGGGCTCCGGCATGTGGGCAGTGATCGGCATGCTCGCTGCGTTGGTGGCGCGCAACAAGGGCGGTCAGGGTCGCAGCGTTGCGACCTCGCTTTACGAGACCGGGCTCGCGTGGATGACCGTTCCACTGGCCGGCTATGCGGCGTCAGGTGAGGTGCGCAAGCCCTATGGATCGGGCACCGCGGAAATCGCGCCCTATCAGGCATTCGAGGCGTCCGACGGATGGCTGATGATTGCCGCCGGCAACGACAATCTGTTCCGCAAGCTGTGCGTGGCGTTGAGTCTCGAGGCGCTTGCGCATGATCCTGACTTCGCGACCAACGCGGCAAGGGTCGTCAACCGCGAACGACTGATCCCCCAAATCGCGGCCGCGGTGCGTAAGTATACGGCCGATGCGCTTGGCTTCATTCTCGACGGCGCCGGGGTTCCCAATGCACCGCTGCTGACCACCGATCAGGTTGCGGAGCATCCGCAAACCCGCGCCCTCGACATGATGGTGCGATGTGCTGGCGACGATATCGATCTTGTCGGCGTTCCGCTTGCCTTCGACGGTATGCGACCGCGCGCACGCACCGCTGCGCCGGCGCTCGGCCAGCACAATGCCATTCTTCGAAAGCCTGCGAGCAAGGGAGCCATCAATGCGAACTGATTTCCAGACCATCAAGGTCGAACGGCGTGATGGCGATATCCTGCTGGTGACCTTGCACCGGCCGGAAGCGTCGAATGCGATGAACACCCAGATGGGCCTCGATCTGGTGGAGCTGTTCGAGGGCTTCGCGACCGACATCGAGGGGTTGCGCGCGGTGATCCTGACCGGACACGGCGACAAGGCGTTCTGCGCCGGGGGCGATCTGAAGCAGCGCAACGGCATGACGGACGAGGCCTGGCAGGCGCAGCATCTGGTCTTCGAGCGCATGCTGCGCGCTCTGCTGGGCTGTCCGATTCCCGTGATCGGCGCGATCAATGGTGCGGCCTATGGCGGCGGCTGCGAGATCGCCGCGGCGCTCGACTTCGTCTACGCCTCGACCAATGCGCGCTTCGCGCTGACCGAAGTGACGCTCGGCATCATGCCGGGTGGCGGCGGCACGCAGAATCTGCCGCGCGCCGTCGGCGAGCGCCGCGCCAAGGAATTGATCCTGTCCGGGCAGCCGTTCTCGGCTGCCGAGGCCGAGCAGTGGGGGCTGGTCAATCGGGTGCTGCCGCCAGGGGAGTTGCTGGAGGCGACCTTCGCCATCGCCCATCGCATCGCTGCCAATGGCCCGATCTCGGTGCGCCAGGCCAAGCAGGCGATCCATCGCGGTTTGCAGATGTCGCTCGCCGATGGCCTCGCCTTCGAGATCGAGGCCTACAACCGTCTGGTCCCGACCGCGGACCGGCGCGAAGGGGTGCTGGCGTTCAATGAGCGCCGCAAACCCAACTTTCAAGGCAAGTAGGAGGAGGCGCGAAATGCGTGAGAAAGCTCATGTTCGCGAGGTCGGACCCCGCGACGGCATTCAGATGGTCAAAACCATCCTGCCGAGCGCGCGCAAGCTGGCCTGGTGCCGTGGCGCGGTGGAGGCCGGAATCCGCGAGATCGAGGTGACCTCATTCGTACCGGCCAAGGTGATCCCGCAATTTGCCGACGCGGAGGAGGTGGCCCGCGGCGCGCTGACAATGCCGGGCTTGCGGCCCTCGGTTCTGGTTCCGAATCTGAAGGGGGCCGAGCGCGCCTTCGCGCTCGGTGTGCCAATCGTCAACTACGTGCTGTCGGCGAGCGAGGAGCACAACCAGGCCAATGTTCGCCGCAGCACAGAAGAGTCGCTGCAGGACTTCGCGCGCATCGCCGCGGAGCGCGATCAGCGCCCCGGAGCACGAATCGGACTTGGTGCGGGCATCGCGACCGCGTTCGGCTGCACCATCTCGGGGACGGTATCGGAGGCACGAGTGGTCGAGATCGCGGTGCGACTCGCCGGGATGGGCGCCGACGAGATCATCGTCGCCGATACGGTCGGCTATGGCGATCCGGGTCAGGTCCGCCGCCTGATGGGCGCGGTGATCGCCGCGGTGCGCCCACTGCCGGTCGCCTGCCACTTCCACGACACGCGCGGTCTCGGTCTCGCCAATGTGACGGCGGCACTGGATGCGGGTGTACGCGCCTTCGACGCATCCCTCGCCGGACTCGGCGGCTGTCCGTTCGCACCCGGCGCCACCGGCAACATCGACACCGAGGATACCGTCTTCCTGCTCGAGCAACTCGGTTTCGATACCGGCGCCGATGTCGAGCGGCTGGTCGCCTTGCGACGCGAGGTCGAGAGCTGGCTGCCCGGCGAACGGTTCTCCGGCGCGATCGCCCGCGCCGGCCTGCCCAAAACGTTCCGCGTGTCGGCCAGCGCCGCCGCCTGAAAGGATATGACATG
The DNA here is from genome assembly GCF_032654765.1 of Bradyrhizobium sp. 33ap4. Taxonomy (NCBI): domain Bacteria; kingdom Pseudomonadati; phylum Pseudomonadota; class Alphaproteobacteria; order Hyphomicrobiales; family Nitrobacteraceae; genus Bradyrhizobium; species Bradyrhizobium sp. 33ap4. Next base: position 12,095 of record NZ_JAUMTJ010000002.1, read on the forward strand.
AACTATCACGACGCCGCCCAAACCGCCGACATGGAGGTCACCGTCACGTTGGGCGAGGATTTCTCCGACCTGCGCAACACGGTGCGGCAGATCTGCAAGGGCTTTCCGGGCGAATACTGGCGCAAGCTCGACGATCAAAGCGCCTATCCGACCGAATTCGTCGCGGCGTTGACGGAGGCGGGATTCCTCGGCGCGCTGATCCCGGAGGAATATGGCGGTTCGGGCCTGCCGCTGCGTGCGGCGGCAGCGATCCTCGAAGAGATCAATGCGAACGGCTGCAGCGCCAGTCCCGCGCATGCCCAGATGTACATCATGGGTACGTTGCTTCGTCACGGCAACGAGACCCAGAAGCGGACCTACCTGCCGGAAATCGCGGCGGGACGGCTGCGGCTGCAGGCCTTTGGCGTAACCGAGCCCAATACCGGCTCCGATACCACCCAGCTCAAGACCCGCGCCGAGCGTCAGGGGGACGTCTATGTCGTCAACGGCCAGAAGGTCTGGACGTCGCGGGCGCTGCACTCCGACCTGATGCTGCTGCTGGCGCGCACCAGTCCGGTCGATCAGGTGAAGCGGCGCACCGACGGACTTTCGGTGTTCCTGGTCGACTTGCGTGAGGCCAAGGGCAACGGCGTCGAAATCCGCCCGATCAAGGCGATGGTCAATCACAATACGACAGAGGTGTTCATCGAGAACCTGAAAGTGCCGGTCGCCAATCTCATCGGGGAGGAAGGCAAGGGCTTTCGCTACATCCTCGACGGCATGAACGCCGAACGAATCCTGGTCGCCTCCGAATGTGTGGGCGACGGACGCTGGCTTCTCGGCAAGGGCGTCGCTTATGCCAATGAGCGGCGCGTCTTCGGACGATCGATCGGCCAGAATCAAGGCATCCAGTTTCCGCTGGCGCGCGCCTACGCCGAACTCGAAGCCGCCGACATGATGTGCCGCCGCGCCGCCGCGCTGTTCCAGGCCGGGCAGCCCTGCGGAGCAGACGCCAACATCGCCAAGCTGCTGGCGTCGGAGGCCACCTGGAAGGCTGCCGATACGACATTCCAGACCCATGGCGGCTTCGCCTTTGCGCAGGAATACGACGTCGAGCGCAAGTGGCGTGAGGTCCGTCTTTACCAGACAGCCCCGATCTCGACCAACATGGTGCTGGCCTTTGTGGCGCAGCACGTGCTCGGTCTTCCGCGTTCCTACTGAGGAGACGACCCATGCTGGATATCACGCGTCAGACGGCCAATTTTGTAGCCGGCCTCAAGCTGTCCGATCTGTCCGGCCGCTGCCGCGAGGCGGCGCGGACCGGCATCATCGACTGCGTCGGCGTCATGATCGCTGGCGCCGCCGAGCAGCCGGTGCGGATCGTGTCGGCGATGGTGGCCGCGTCCACGCAGAACGACGGCGCGCTCGAGGTTCCGTCGGGCCGCAATCTCGCGGCGCCGGATGCTGCGCTCGTCAACGGCGTCGCGGCGCATGTGCTCGACTATGACGACGTGGCGCTGGCCGGACATCCGAGCACGGTGCTGGTGCCGGCCATCCTGGCCGAAGGCTGGTCGCTCGACTCCAGCGGTGCCGACGCGCTCGCCGCCTATGCCGCGGGCTACGAAGTCTGGGCGCAGGTCATTGCGCTGGAGCCCGGTCACCTCCATGAGCGCGGCTTTCACCCGACGGCCGTGATGGGCGCGCTCGCCACCGCGGCCGCCTGTGCGCGGCTGCGCAATCTCGACTCCACGAAGACCGCGCATGCCATCGCGATCGCCGCCTCGCTCGCCTCCGGACTAGTCGCCAATTTCGGCACCATGACCAAATCGCTGCATGCCGGCCGCACCGCTCAATCCGGCGTGCTTGCCGCGCGCCTCGCCGATCAGGGATTTACCGCATCGCTGGACGTGCTCGAGCACCAAACCGGCTTCCTGCGCGCCCATTCGCCATCGGGCACGCCGGATATCGAAAACGGGACGATCGATATAGGCCGCAACTGGCGGCTGGCCGATCTCGGCATCAATGTGAAGCGCTATCCGACCTGCTATGCGACCCATCGTTCGATCGACGCGATGATTGGCCTGGTGAATGCGCACAAGCTCAAACCCGACGACGTGAAGGAAATTCGGGTCCACACCGGCGTCACCCAAAGGCTGATGTTGCGCAACACCAATCCGCAGACCGGTCTCGAGGCCAAGTTCAGCATGGAATTCGCGATGACCGCCGCGCTGATCGCCGGCCGTGTCGGGCTGTCCGAGCTCACCGATGAGTTCGTCTCGCGGCCCGACGTCGGCGCTACCTTCGCCAAGGTCCGCTGCACGACGACGGACGAGATCATGCCGGGCGACCAGCCGTTCGCGCCGGCCGACCGCGTCAGCGTCGTGTTGACGTCGGGCGAAGTGCTTGAGCACGCGCCGGTGGTTCATGCCAAGGGCAGCTGGCAGCGCCCGCTTTTGCGCGACGAACTGCAGGATAAGTTCATGGACTGCGCGACCCGGGTGTTCAAGCAAGGCCAGGCCGCAGCACTGTTCGAGCAGCTCTGGAATATCGAGGACCTCGGGTCGATCCGTTCGCTGCGCCTGACCAACGATCGGGGCGACGCATGAGCGCGGCAATGCCTGGGAAGAGATCGACGCCGCGGATCTGGCACCAGTCGGTCAACGAGCTCGATCATCTCGAAGTCTACAAGCGCGCGCTCGAGGCCCATGCGGCGGAAATCCTTGGCGACGACGCCGAGGTCGTCGTCCACGGGCTTCCGTCCGGATCATACGCCGGCGCTTCGGCCACTGCGGTGCTCGGCAATGCATTCGCCTATCACCGCATTCTCAGCCGGGTGATCGACAATGCGATCGCGGCCGAGCGGCAGGGTTATGATGCCTTCGTGATCGGCTCGTTCAGCGAGCCGTTTCTGCGCGAGATCCGCTCCGCGGTGGATATTCCCGTCGCCTCGCTGACCGAGAGTGGTCTTCTGGTCGGCTGCTCGCTCGGCAGCTATGTGGCATTGATCTCCAATGCGCCGGCGGTGCAGTGGATGACGAAGGTGGCGGTCGACAAGCACAAGCTCGCCGCGCGTGTGCTGGAGGTCGCGGCGATGGATCCGCCGCTCGACGAGCCGCAGCTGGCGCGTGCTTACGCCGACCCGGCTCCGGTCATCGCAAATTTCACCGCCGCGGCCGAGCGCCTGGTGGCGCGCGGCGCTGACGTCATCATTCCGGCGGAAGGCGTGCTGGCGGAACTCTTGGTTCGTCACGGCGTCCACCGCATCGCCGGTGCTCCTGTGATGGACGTGTTTGCCGTCACCTGGGCCTACGCGCTGATGCAGATCAGGCTCTGGTCGAAGGCGCAACTTGGCGTGGGCCGGAGCTGGCACCACAGGCGCGACGATGCAGCGATCGTTGCAAGATTTTGGCAAGGGGACGCACAATGAGCACTTCACCCTCAACGCAAGTCGCGGGAGTCTATCACCGCAGGCTTGGCGACGCGCTGGTCACCGGCCTCAGCGACGGTTACGTCGACATGGGATACACGATCTTTCGCAATATCCCCGAGGAGGAAACCAAGGCCATTCTGGCGCGCGATCATCGCACCTCGCCGCCGCGCATCTCGGTCAACGCCTTTGCCGTGCGCATGGACAACCGGACCTACCTGATCGACTGCGGATCAGCGGATCTGATGGGGCCGACCTGCGGTCGCCTGCCGGCAAATCTCGCTGCCGCCGGCATCGATCCGGCCTCGGTCGACGCGGTGCTGCTGACCCATGTCCATCCCGACCATTCCAACGGGCTGACAGATGCCGCAACCGGAACGCGGCTGTTTCCCAATGCGGAAGTCATCGTCCATGAGAACGAGATCAATCACTGGTTCAACGACGAGGCGATGGCCAAGGCGGCCGAGCGGCCCCGGCGCCGCTATTTCGAGGCCGGCCGCACCCAGCTGAAGCCCTATATGGCTGCCGATCGCGTCAAGACATTCCGGAAGGGCGAGGTGCTCCCGGGCGTCACGGCGATCCCGATCCACGGTCATACCCCCGGCCACGCCGCCTATGTCGTATCGCGCGGCCGCGAATCAATGGTGGTTTGGGGAGACACGGTCCATGTGCCGGAGATCCAGGTTGCACGTCCGGAAGTGACAATGGAATTCGACACCGACCCCGAGGCCGCCGCGGCCGCTCGTCAGATGATGTTCGACATGGTGGTCACTGACGACATGCTGGTCGGCGGCATGCATCTGCATTTCCCCGGGTTCGGACATTTGCGGCGCGAGGCAGGCCGATACAGCCTGGTGGCGGAGCAGTGGGCGTTCGAAGTATGAGCCGCAATATCGTCGAAGCCGACGCCATCTGATCGTTCCGGAACAAGGACGGGAGGCCAGGCCGTTTGGATCACGGTGGAGAAATGCACAAATCATTTGCCTTCGGCCGGCGGATAGCACCTGCGGCCGAATTGGCTTCCGCGTATTGTGCAGGGGATTGAGGTCTCAGCCCCGGTGATGGTGATGGCAGAACAGCAAACGGCAGGTCGCGGAAGCAAATTGACGATCCGCGACGTGGCGACCGCAGCGGGCGTTTCGACCGGCACGGTGTCGCGGGTGCTCAATGCCAATGCCACCGTCCATCCCGACATCCGCCGGAAGGTCCAGCGCGCAATCGATGATCTGGGCTATACGCCGAACGCGGTGGCGCAGAGCATGCGCATCCGGTCGACCCACACGATCGGCTGCATCTTGCGTGAGATCAACATTCCGCAACTGGCGGGCTTCGTCAAAGCCGCGCACGACGTGCTGGACGAGGTCGGCTTCTCGCTGCTCATATCCAACTCGGAAGGCCGCAAGGAGCGTGAGCGAGAGCTGCTCAGCCGGCTGTCGCGGCGGCAGGCCGACGGCGTGATGATGGGGCCGTACACGCCGATCGCCGGTGAGTTCGAGGCCTTCCTGCGCGATCTCGATATTCCGATCGTGCTGATCGATCGTGATCAGCCGGATTGGACTGATGCCGTTATGGCCGATCACGCCGAAGGGATGCGCGTCGCGGTCAGTCATTTGCTCGATCTTGGTCATCGGCGCGTGGCGCTGATCACCGGCGACGCCGGGCTCTATCCGGCGCGCGAACGCGTTCGCGGCTATCAGGAGGCTTTTGCCGCGCGAAATCTCGAGCCCGATCCCTCGCTCGTTCACGCCGGGAGCTTCCTGCCCGGCGCTGGATTTCGTATCACCTCGGCATTGCTCGGCCAGCGCAACCCTCCGACCGCGATCATTTCCGGCGGCATCGACATGCTGTCTGGCGTGCTGCGCGCGGTGCGCGGGCGAGGCCTGCGGATACCTGAGGACGTGTCGCTGATCGCGTCAGGCCATTCCGAGCTCGCCGAGCTCGTCTCGCCGGCCGTCGCCATCATCGGCTGGGATCAGGCGGAGGTCGGCCGGATTGCGGCTGGCATGCTGCTCGATCGCATCCGAAACGACGGTCCGCACGAGCCGCGGCGCGTGCTCGTGCCCAACGAGTTCATCCCGCGCGCGTCGCTGGGGCCCCCAAGACGTACCTGAAGACTTGCCGTCCATGGCACGAACGGACGGCCATAGCATGCAAGGAGACAGTTCCATGAGTGGTGAAATGATCAACGGCAAAGAAGACGAGCGGCCGATGCTGTTCAAGCCACTCACGATTCGAGGCCTTACGCTGAAGAACCGCCTCGTCGTGCCGCCGATGGTCCATTACAGCTGCGAACCGGGAAATACCTGCGGAGCGTTTCATCTCGTACACCTTGGTCGCTATGCCCTCGGTGGATTTGGGCTCGTCTTCGTCGAAGTGACGGCGGTGGAGGAAGTCGGACTCACCAACGAAAACGATCTCGGCATCTGGAATGACGAGCAGGCCGAGAGCTTCAAGCCGCTGGTCGCCTTCATGAAGCGTCAGGGGACGGCGATCGGCATTCAGATCGGCCATGGCGGCCGCAAGTCGTCGGCACAGTCCGCCATGCAAGGCATGGGGCCGCTGACCGAAGAGAATCTGAAAGCCGGCGCCAGGATCTGGCAACCGGTAGGCCCGACCGCCGAACCGGTCGCCAAGGGCTGGCTGACACCACGGCAATTGACCACCGCCGAGTGCAAGGCCATGGTCGGCACCTGGGCAGCCGCTGCAAGGCGGGCGGTTGCCGCCGGGTTCGACACCATCGAGATCCACACCGCGCACGGCTATCTGCTGGCCTCGTTCCTGTCGCCGGTCTCCAACACACGTAATGACGAGTATGGCGGCGACCGCGCCGGGCGCATGCGTCTGCCGCTCGAGATCGTCGAGGCGGTGCGCCGCGAAATGCCGGCGGACATGCCGCTGTTCGTGCGCGTCTCGTCCGTCGACGGCACTGTCGAGGGCTGGAACATGGATGATACGGTCGCCTTCGCGCGCGAGCTGAAGGCGCGCGGCGTCGACGTCGTCGACTGTTCCTCCGGCGGAATCTCCGGCGCGGCTACGGCAGCGCAAGTGCCGCGCAGCCTCGGCTTCCAGGTTCCTTTCGCCGAGCGCGTGCGCAAGGAGGCGGATGTCACCACCATGGCCGTCGGCATCATTCTCGAGGCGCAGCAGGCCGAGGCCATCCTTCAGAAAGGCCAAGCCGACCTCATTGCCGTCGGGCGGCAATCGCAGTTCAATCCCAACATCGCCCACCACTGGGCGCACGATCTCGGCATCAACAGCCGTTTCGAAGATTGGTCGCCCGAGTTCGGCTGGTGGCTCGAGAAGCGGATCAAGACTCTCCAGGGCTTTGCCACGCCGACGGGTGTCGTTACGCGTCACTCCTGACCGGCGTCACACACATCGCTCGCAGCCGGTGAACGGAACGCCGTCCACGGCATCGCTGCTATCTTTGAGGATCCGCGGTGCCGCGCGACGGGTATCGCAGCGCGGGTCCAGCAGCGCGTTTCAGGTTCGCTGCTGAACCTGCGCCGAGTAGATATCGGCGAAGCGGTCGCACAACAGGTTCTTCTGCACCCTCCCCATCGTGTTGCGTGGAAGTAACTCGACAATGACAATCGAACCGGCTCCTTCGCTTTCAGCCGGATTCCGACAAGCGGCGGAATCATTTCGTGGAAGGTCCGGGTTTTTACGGACTGAGCGTTAACGCTGCCGCACGAGCACAAAGGTGGGGGTCTTGTCAGGAAGCGATTTGGCCATTTTAATCGAGAGATTGCAGTACGTTATTCTTATTGTAGAGCGCATTTCCGATGAAAGCCATCGAGCAGATTGTTGCCGGCTACGTTTCGTTGAAGGATCGCCAAGCCCTGGAAAAGCTGAGGCACCATCGACAGCAATTGCTGGATGATGTTCAGATGCACACCATTCCAGGGTTCAAGCCGTCGATCGTGAGCGATATCCTCCGCGAGGAGATCGAGGTCATCGAAGGCGCGCTAGCGCGCGTAGATGAGGATCGATCATTGCCATGAGCAGAACCTTCGACGAGATCGAGACACTGAAACCAATGGCCTGCAGTGCCATCACCGATCCCAATCTGAGGATGATATACGAAGCTATCCGCGGCGCGCTCGAGGCCGACGATGAATTCGAGGCAAGCGGCAAAGATCCCAAATTCCGAGTCCGATCGACGGCCGAATGGAAGCGGCATGCCCGCGATCTTGAGGCAGAGATGTTGAAGCGAGGGCTCGAGTTCGACGTTATCGATTGGACGAATGGTCAGAGTGAGCGGCGAGGAAGCCGGTGAAGGCACTCGCTGCTCATGCGTAAACGCCGTTGCAATGGCACCAACGGACAAACGTGTAGATGGACCAGACCCGCGACCAGTATATGCCGGGCGCTCCGTCGAGAAAGGCTCGCCAAAGTCGCTCAACCGCGTCGGGATTCAGGCCGGTAGTTGCGATCGCCTGCGGATCGCGCATGGTTCGATCCATGGCGTCCTTCAATCCGCGGCGAATCCACCGGTCAAAGGGCATGACGAAGCCGGTCTTTGGGCGCTCGAAGAGCGCAGGATCGAGACCGCGCAATCCGATCCGCCGAAGCATATCTTTGCGCCCCAAGGGCTGATATCGCACTTGGTCCGACAGGGCGTCGACGCTTTCAAACAATACGTGGTCGACCAGCGGAACGCGCTGCTCGAGCGAACTGGCCATGCTTGCTGCATCATTGTCGCGCAGGAGGCGTTCACCCAAAAAGAGACGTTGTTCCATCACGCTAATAGCGGAAACTGGGGTACGGCCTGCCGTTTCGGCCGTCAGCCGCCGGCGCATCGCGTCGGGAAGGCCTTCCACGAGCGCGCCCGCGAAATCCGGTGCAAGCAATTCACCCTGAAATCCAGGCAGGAAGAGCGCGTAGGCCATCTGGTATAACGCCAGCAGATCCTCGCTACGATCGACCATATCCGGAAGCTTCGCCCAGCGCGTTTGAGGCGGCACGGGATGCGAGGATCGTCGCAGGGGCCAAGTCAACAAAGCTGCAGCCCTGGCCTGCCATTTTCTGGGCAATGCGCGGCCCCGATGACACCACTGCTGCAAGATCGGAAGATCGCGATACGTCGGATACCCGCCGAACAGTTCGTCACCCCCGGTTCCTGACAGTGCGACGGTAAAGCCTGCTTGGCGAATGGCCCGGGAGATGAAATAGGCGTTCAGTCCATCGAAGGTTGGCTGGTCGAGACTATCGAGGGCGTCGTCCAGACTGTCGACGAACCGCTGCTCGGACAACACCACCTCATGATGCTGAGTGCCGATTGCCGCAGCGGTCTGTCTTGCGAACGGCGCTTCGTTGAACTGCTGGTCCTCGAACGCGAGCGTGAAAGTATGAACCGGGGCGTCAGCGGTCAGTTGCGCGAGATTTGCCATCGCGGAGGAATCGATGCCACCCGACAGGAAAACCGCGAGCGGCACATCACTGGCGAGGTGAAGCTTCATCCCTTCGTCGAGGATCGAGGCAAGCGCCGCTTCGTCCATTGTCGGTTTTGGCGCCTCTCCGGGAATGCGCCAGAAATCGTGCTCGCTTATTTTGCGGCCTGTCCCGTCAAACTCGGCGTAGTGACCCGGCGCAAGAAGTTCAACACCCTGAACGGCGGTGCAGGGGCCGACAACAAACCCGTTCCATACGTTGCTCGCAACCGCCTGCGGATCAAGACGCGGCGTTCCGAGCAAGCCTGAGGCCAGCAATGCACGCAATTCGGATGCAAATATCAGCGACCACGTCGTGTTCGGATTGCTGGACTGCGCGATATAGAGCGGCTTGATGCCGAGCTGGTCGCGCGCAAGGAGAAGTCGTCGCTGTTGCGGATCCCAGCTTGCAAATGCGAACATGCCGCGCAGCCATCCGACTGCCTTTAGGCCATGCAGCCCAAGTGCCCGCAGCATGACGGCGGTGTCGCCGCTGGACCGAAAAGACTGCCCTTCGCTCTCGAGGCGTTTGCGCAGGGCGACATAGTTGTAGATTTCGCCGTTGAACGAAATCACGTGCCCGGTTGTATCGTCCACCATCGGTTGGGCGCCGGCGGACGACAGATCGAGGATCGAGAGGCGGCGGTGATCGAGCATGACACCCCAGCCGCGGGCATCCGGCGTCGAAGCCCACGAGCCATGGCCGTCCGGCCCGCGATGGATCATGGCCTTGCTCATCCGAGCGAGCGCGGCCCGGTTGTTTTCGTCAAGCCGGCCGATGATACCCGAGATACCGCACATTCAATCGTCGCCTTCGCGGCTTGAGCTTGAGCTGGCCCGCACGAGGTAACGTTGCGGAGAACCTACCAAGACTGCTTCGGCAATGCTTTTACGTCGAAAATCCAAGCGGATAAATGGACACGCCGCCTTTCTATCATTGTTTCGTTAAGAGGAACGAGGCAACTATTAACGCAAAGCGCAGGCTTAAGCATTGAGTAAGCCGAGCTATGTGAATGTGGGCCCCAGCGAGCATCTCAGTACCTGTCGACGTCGGCAGGCAGGTTTGGATCGATGCACTCAGACCGCCTAAATATTCTCTTCGTGTCACAGATGCCTGCGAGCCCGCCGCGGATCGGCGCGCAGGCACGCATGCACGGTTTGATGACGGAATTGGCTCAGCGCCATGACCTGACGGCAGTCATGCTCGTGGATGACGAGCACGACATCGACGAATGCCGAACTGCCATGCAGGCCTATTGCCGCAAGGTGGTGCTCGTGCGTAACCCGTTCGGTCGCGATGGGATGCCGAAGCGCTTGCTTCAACTGCGCTCCCTGGTATCGCCCCTCAGCTTCGAGCGTTTGCGAATCACGGCAGACGTCGTGCGTCAGACGCTGGATGACTTGCTTGGGTCGACGCGCTTCGACGTGGTTAATCTCGAGTTCACGTTCCTTGGTCACTACGAACTGCGCAAGGCGCCGGCAGGAGAGAAGCTTCCGGTATTGGTCGTGGATTCTCACAATATCGACTACGACCTTGCCCGCCAGTACGCCCAAAGCGGCGACAGCTTGTTTCGTCGCCTTTATTCCGAAGTCAATTGGCGCAAGCTTCGGAAGGAGGAGCTCGGGACCTATCGTGACGCGGATGGCGTCTATCTGTGCAGCGCTGCTGACGAACGACGGCTGCTTGAAGAAGTGCCGGAAGCCAGGACTGCCGTCATACCCAATGCCGCGGATATCGAGTTCTATCGCCCGCGTGCCGACGGTCCGAAGCCCGACGGACGCACCGTCGTATTCTTTGGCCTCTTGTCGTATGCACCGAATGTCGACGGTGTCATCCACTTCATCAATGATATATGGCCGCGCATCGCGGCCAGCCATCCGGATGCGCGTTGCAAGATCATTGGCGGTTCGCCGCCCTCCGCCCTGTTGGCGCTGGCAGGTCCCCGAATCGAGTTCACCGGCTTCGTGCCGGATCTGAGACCGCATCTTGCCGAGGCGGCGGTCGTCGTCGTCCCCCTGCGATTGGGAGGCGGGACACGGCTCAAGATTGTCGAGGCTATGGCGATGGGCAAGGCAATCGTCTCGACAACCCTGGGCGCCGAGGGGATCGAGGCCGTGCCGGATCGTAACATCATGATCGCGGACGATTTCGAGAGCTTTGCCGCCCGTGTCAGCGGCTTGCTGGGCGATGCCGATCGCGCTGCGGATCTCGGACGTTCCGCAAGGCATTTGGCCGAAAGCAAGTATGCCTGGAGTTCAGCAGCTCGCGCTCTCGAGGGTTTTTACCATACGAGGCTCGCCATCAGTTGCGGTACGGATGGGAAGGCGCCAACGCTTCGCCAGCAGCAACGGTGTGCTGAGCTTTGAAGAACCGCTTCAGGTCCAGGAAGCGCTTTTCGACGAATTCATAGCTCAGATAAGCGATCAGCAGCGAGACGAGTGCTCCCGCTGTCGCCTGTATTGCCACGGCTGCGCTGTGAGAGCCGAGCCATTCGCCGAGTGCCAGTTCGGTTCGGTGAGTCACGAGATAGTACGATATAAAGTGATGGTAGACGTACAGGCCGTAGCTATAGGTCCCGAGAAACATCAGCGGTCGGCTGCAGAAAAGGCGCGATAACAAGGAATGTTTTGGCGCAACGAGCACCCAGATGAGGAGACAAGCCAACAGCACGGTGATGATGGAAGACCGAACCGGAAGGACGAAAGCGTTACCTTGGTCGGTCACCAAGCGCGTCCAGGTGAAAGTCAGGGACAGCAAGCCAAATGCAGTGGTCGCAACGTATGGAAGGGCGCCAACAAGTCGCTGAAGTCCGCCCGGTTGTCGGACCACCACGGCGAGGAAGGCGCCAAGGGCCAGACCGTCCAGGCGAAACGGTGTCAACACGTAGGTTGTCCACCAGCTAAGTCCGGCCAAGGAGCCGCCCAGGCGAGCGAGCATCGCAGCGACCGATAGGCCGAGGCTGACCGCAATCAACTTTCTCGGTTGCTTCGCGACCAGATATACGACGAGCGGCCAGAAGAAATAGAAATGTTCTTCGATGCAAAGCGACCAGAGATGCTCCAGATATGAGAATGACCAGTCACCGTTCCATGCGATGTAGACGTTGACTCCGTACAGCCAGGCCCAAGCCTGACGATCTATCAGATAGTCGAGGGTCGGACCACGCAGCGGGCTCACAAGCGGAGCGACGAAGAAGACAAGTGCGAGCACGCCATAATAGAGCGGAAAAATGCGCAGCACTCGCCGTATATAGAAATTGCGGAAGAAGTTCGGCTCCTCCCGTGAATCATAGAGGATTCCGGTGATGAGAAAGCCGGACAGGACGAAGAACAACTCGACGCCATAGGAGCCGTAGTTGGTGATTCCGACGACGATCTTCTCGACAGCGTTGGTTGGTAACGTATTGCCGACGAAGTGCAGCAGCATCACCATTGCGATGGCAAGTCCCCGCACGCCGTCGAGCGCAGGAATGTGTCCGTGAAGGCGGGGCCACCGGTCGCGGACTGTTGCCTCGGCGGATTCGGTTGCCGGCAGCATACCTGCCGCGCGAGCCGATTCCGCCAGGCCAATTGTCGTCATCGGGACGACGTAACGATGGTTGTCGCGCCAGAGATGCTGCCGTTGGCGAGTCCCTTCAGCGTGTAGGCATCGATCCCGGCGACGATTGGATCGCTCACTGTGCCGATGATCATCCGCAGGTAAGTCATGAACTTTGTCGCTTCGACAGAATTTGCGTTGGACGCGAAGATGACATCTTTATTCCGCATCTCGAATTCTGTCGCGATGAAGTAGCCGCCGGGATCTCTCAAATCGAGAATATAGATAACGGGGACAAGGGGTCCGCTATAGCGAGTGCAGTCGACGCCGAGCTGCTTGGCAACTTCGCGTGGCTCTCCTCGGTAGATAAACACGGATCCAGGGTCGGCGTGATCATCCTTGAGGCCGCCTGCCTTCGCCATGGCCTCGGCCAGTGTCAGGCGCCAGGCTCCAAACGAGAACTGCCCCTGTTGCCCGGAGGCGCCCATCGCGAGGAAGGTTTGCGGCTGCGTGAATACGTAGACCGTATCTTGGGGGCGAACGAAGATGTTGTTTGCCGGTTGGCTGAGCAGCGATCCGAACGGTGCGGTACCCTGCCGGCCGTCGCGTTCGAGGGTCACCCAGGTATCGAAGCCGGGATTCTTGGGGCCGCCCGCACGCGTGATGATGTCGAGCAGCCGCTCGCCGCTGGCGCTTGCGGGCAAGCGTGCAGGCGTTCCGACCTCGCCCAATACGCTGATGGACGTTGCCTTCTGATCCACCAGCGCAACCACTGCCTGTGGTTCGATCGCACGGTCCTGCAGGGACTTCACGATCGCATTCTGGACTTCCTCCGGCGTCCGGCCCGCAGCGCGGATCGAGCCACCATACGGAACCGTGATGTTGCCTTTGTAGTTCACGGCCTGATTGGGCAACGTGACGTAATTTCCCTGACGTGTGCCGGCTTCGGTTGGAGTAAACAGGCCACCGGCCATCGATTCGAACAGCGTCACGCTGACCGTGTCGCCGATGCCAAAACGAATCTCGGGCGGACCGCGGCGATCCGTGAAAACGCGGTCGATCCGCCTGGAGTTGCGCACGAGGACCCTCTCGGTGTCAGCCGTGAGGCGCACCAGAGCATAGTGCACGCTTTCAGGGTCGGTCTGCCCCGCGCGGACATACGAGCTTGCCGGTCCCGAGGTCGGCATGGTCGAGCAGCCAGCGAGCGCGATTGTCGCTGTGATGGCCAGGGCGCCCAATAGGCGGCCACCACCGAGACGCGAGGAATTGCCAGCCGAATGCGCCGGCGTCACTTCGCGAGTGGTCAGGCGCGGCGTTCGTTGACTACTCTTGCCTGCACTTCTCGGCACGACATTGGACCCTGGTTAACGAAGATTAGCGAACGGAGTCTTGGTAAACGCCGGTCTCTTCTTCGCGCTTGCTTGCGCGCCGCTTGCGGTCGTCGCCGTCCGGCATCGACCGCCGCACCGCCGGACACAGGCTCGGAAGAAATTTGCGCGAGTAAACATGTGCTTACGCGGCATCCACAATTTCCCGGAATATCAATCGACCAGGCGAAACAGCCCGCCCTGTGCGCCACGCTAGGGGACAAGCGTTAACGAAGCGTTCACTATAAAAATTCAGGAAAGATTGACTTATCGTTGGTGTTCGGAGCCGTGTCTGAGTACGTGTTGGCGCCAGCGCCATTGAGAGGCTGATCGTATCGCTGCGTGGCCCCACGATCGGGCAAGGCGGGCGAGTAACGATCAGCGTGCTGCCTTGGCGACTGGAGTTGACGGGCACCGAGCATGCACGAAGCCGTATTGCGTTCTCAGCGACCAGGCTTGGCGGCCCCGTCCGATCGGGTAATCGATAGATACGCAATCATCCCGCTGCTGGCTTGTGTCTACGCCACGATTGCTTTTCCCCTGATCCTCGTGACCTGTAGTCCGTCGGACTCGGCATGTCTTTTGGAAGCTCGACCAGAGAGCAAAATCTTTTGGCCGATCCTGTCCGCAGTCGCGCTCGTCGTTGCGCTGCGCAATCGGTCGCGACTCCGCTTTCCGCCGATCCTGATCATACTGTTTGCCTATCTTGCGCTGGCGGGGGCGAGCGTTGCCTGGGCATTCAAGCCGGAGGCTTCGGGGATCAGGTTTGCGCAGCAGGCCATGATCATTGCCTCGATCGCGCTCCCGGCGATCGTTGCAACTCGATCGACCGACCTGCTGCGCGGCTTGTTCTGGTGCTTCTTTATCGCTGCCGTGCTGAATCTGCTGTTCGTCATGGGCCGGCCGCCGATCGATGTGAAATTCGCCACATGGGGCTATCCGGGCTATTTCTCGGGCAAGAACTATCTAGGCGAATGCGCTGCCGTTGCATTCCTGCTTGCGCTACATGAACTGCTTCATCCCGGACGGCGACGGATTCTCGGCATCGTTACCGCGCTGATGTCTGTTGCGCTGCTGCTGCTGAGCAATTCAAAGACGGCACTTGCACTTGCGGTGCTTGTCCCGGCGTTCGCCTGGACCTTGCTCAAGCTTTCCAAGGCTACCCGCGTTCCGGTGTGGGTGATTGTCGTATCGATACCGATTTGCTGGATGGTCTTTTCGTTCGTCACCGGCTTCAGCATGAATCGCGTGTCGTACATGCTGTATGGCGATTCGACTTTCACAGGCCGTACCATCATTTGGGATTTTGCAAATATGCAAATCGCAAAGAAGCCGCTGCTGGGCTGGGGTTATCAGTCGTTCTGGCTGGTTGGACCCGACGCGCCGAGCATCGTGGAAGCGCCGGGCTGGGTCAAGGAGATGCCCAACGCCCACAATGGGTATAAAGACACGTTGCTCGAACTTGGCTATGCGGGATTTTTCCTGCTTGTCGCGTTCATCCTTGCGACGATACACGGCATTGGTCGCCTGGCGCGTTTTGATCTTTCGCGGGCATGGATCCTGCTGTCGATCGTTCTCTACGTTGCCATTACCAACGGTCTCGAGAGCACGTGGATGCGCGGCTTCGAAATGCTGTGGGTCGTGTTCGTTATAGCCGCGGTTGAAGCTGCCAGATATTGGGGACAGGCGCGTCCCGCGGCCAGCTTGCGGATAGCCAGGCGTCCAGCAATGCGGCGCACCCACGGATCGCGGTTCAGGCCGCCGTCCACTCCCGTCAACGTCGTGAGGTCACGCTAGCAGGCGCGAAGCCGGTCGGTTCGGCGCTGCAAGTCAGAGGATGCATGTTCAACCGGAAGGTCATCGCGACGCGGCGCAACCCTGATCACGAGACGCTGCGAGCCGCCCCGCGGCGGCGACCTTGGCGATGTTTGGCTGCAACGATGATCTTCGTTGCATGCTCAAGCCATTCGTCCGCATTTGCTCTCGACTCGATGGAGATACTGCCCTCAGATCGCGCGACCACCTGGCAACCCGGCCTGATGGCCGAGGGTAGTATACCCTCTCGAAAAACCATCTGCGCGACGCTGTCGCCTCGTGGCGGCACACTCGATGACGCTGCGGTAATCCAGGGCGCAATCAACGCATGTCCGGTAGGGCAGGTCGTGCAACTGTCCGCGGGACGGTTTCTGATCAATGGCGGCAATTTCCTGCTGCTCAACAAGGCAATCACGCTGCGCGGCTCCGGTCCGGGCCGGACGATGCTCGAAAAGCAAGATGGCGCGAAACCTTTTAATGACGCAGTCGGTGCCAAGCCGTCTCCGCTGGTCGTGGTGGGACCGTCGCTTTTCTCCAGCACGAGCGATACGGTCAATGCCGTGCGATCGGCGAACCTTCGGAATGATGCAATAAAGGGCGAAAAAACCGTCGAGGTCGACGATGCTGCAGGCTTCGTGCCTGGACAGATCGTGCTGCTCGACGAGGCGTCGGCCGCTGATTGGCGTGTCGACCCGCAGGGGCGAGGGGAGATCTGGGCGTCGGAAGATTTCAGGGTTGTCTGGCAAAAGCACAAACCTGCAATTCAGTTTGTCGACGACTTTGCACCCGATGGGTTTCCGTCGACGCCACAGAGCGCTGGATCGTGGTTCGGGAGACCTGATCGGCCCGTCGCCGAGATCAAGGAGATCAGCACCGTCTCCGGTTCCAGGATCACCTTCACGACCCCAATTCACATCAGCTATCGGAAAGCAAACGCAGCTCAACTGTCGCGGTTCGCGCAGCCGCATGTGAAGCACGCGGGCATCGAAGATCTGGCGCTCAAGGGGGGCGACGCGGGCAATCTTCGCTTCAATTGGGCTGCTTCTTCGTGGGCGAAGAATGTCGACAATTCTGTCTGGCACGGCGAAGGCTTTGCAATTCACAGCTCCTTCCGGGTCGAACTGCGCGAGTTCTACGTGCACGACGCGGCCTGGGCTCAACCCGGCGGAGGCGGATATGCCATTAGCCTTTCCGCCGGATCGTCGGAAGCTCTGATCGAGAATGGAATTGCCGTGAGGGCCAACAAGCTGGTGGTGGCGCGTTCCGCCGGGGCTGGTTCGGTGGTCGGTTACAACTACATGGACATGGGCTACATCAATACCAATGGAGCCTGGATCGAGACCGGGCTCAACGCCAGCCACATGGTGGGCGCCCATCACGTCTTGTTCGAGGGCAACTATGCTCAGAACGCCGACAGCGACGACACTCACGGCAACAGCATCTATCACACGTTTTTCCGCAACTATCTGCGCGGCGTCCGGGCAGCGTTCGACAATCAGGCTGGCGGGACGATCGATGATGTGTCGCAGCTCCGCAATGGGCCGCGTCGCGCCGCCGGTCTGATGGCGTATTCCTACTGGATGTCTTTCATAGGAAACGTGCTCGGGGTTCCCGGTCAGATGGACGGCTGGTCGTATGAAACTCGTTTTACCGACGCAAAGCCCGGCGTCTGGATGCTCGGCTGGGACGCCGTGAAGCCATATCCGACGGACGCAAAGGTTGCGACGTCCACGATTCGATATGGCAATTTTGATTACCTCACCAACAAAACGCACTGGGATTCCGGAAGCGAGGATCAGGCCTTGCCTGCTTCCATGTACCTCACAAGCCGCCCCCCGTTCTTCGATGCCGGGCGCGGATACGAGTGGCCTTGGGTGGACCCGGTCGGGATAACGAAGCTTCATGTGCTTCCGGCCAAAGCGCGCTATGACGCCGGCACGCCGTTCGTGCAACCGAATTTGGATGGATCGGCACGCAATAGTTCGCAGTGAGCATACGCCTCGCGGGCAATGATTAAATATGTTTTGAACAGGCGCGGTATTGCGTCAATGCGTCACCTGACCGACGCCGAGCTCGGAGGCTAACTAGGCGAGCGCCCGATTTAAATGCTGCAGACGTCGTTAACTACAATAGAAGCTAAGGCCTTCTGATCCGCGCGGACCTTGGGCATTTCTGCACGTTTTGGTTTAATCAGATTGCCGATTCGCTATCCGGTTAGTCTCCGGAAGAGGAATTTGATGCGCAAATCGGTCTTTCACGAGGATTGGTGGCTGGATGCGCTGGCTCCCGGTGGCTGGCGCGAAGTCACTTGTTCGCGTGGCGGGCGCGTCGTGGGTTCTCTGCGGTTCGTCACGCGTACTGAAAGCGGGATGAACATATGTGAGATGCCTCAGATCACGCGTTTTCTCGGGCCGACGGTCACGCTGCAGTCCGGCAAGACGGAAGCGCGCATGCGGTTGGCGCATGCGGTCATCACTGACCTGCTCAAGCAGGTCGCGGATTTCGATCACGTCGAGATGACGCTCGATACCGGGTTCAGCGATGTGGCCGCGTTCCTCGCGTGCGGCTACGAGGTGCGCGCGCATCCGACTTTCATGCTGAAATGCACGATCCCCCGAGACGAGCTCTGGTCGGGATTGCGCGACAAGACGAAGAACGTGATACGACGCGCGCGGGAACGGCTCGCCATTCGCGAAGTCACGTCCCCAAAATACTTCGTGAAGTATTACCAGGCCAACCTGGAGGGCGCGAAGTCGTATTTCGACCTCTCGCGATTGGAAGCTGTCTATGCCGCCGCGAACGAGCGACAGCAATGCAAGATCCTCGCGGCGGTGGACTCGAACAACAACGTCCACGCCCAGGTCTTCTTCGTCTGGGACCACAAGTTCGTGCACTATTTCCTGTCATCGCGGGACAGGAGCATTGCGCATCCAGGCGCAGTAAGTCTGCTCCTCTGGAGTGGCATCGAGCTGGCGCACGAGCGGGGCCTTCATTTCGATTTCGATGGCGGAATCGAAAACGAGGCGCGATACAAATTCGTTGTGGCGTTCGGCGGAGAACTGGCCAATCGCTTCGACGTCAGCCGCTCCACCACACGTTACCGGCTTCACCGGCAACTACGCAGAGTTCCCCAAGCGCTGCTGCGGCGTCTCTCGCCTGGCGCCGCTACCGGCGACGTCAACGATCATGGGGTACGGCTCAACCATTTTCCGTCGTCCTGAGCGGATCGTTCCCGCAATTTCAGGCGCGCCATTAACTAAGGTTTTACAAACACGTGCATCAGCGGGCGATTTTGAAATAAGTAGGCGAGATAGAAACAGAATAAATTTGGAGGCGTTTAGATGCGCGTTCTCGTGAGCGGACATCTCGGCTACATCGGAACAGTGCTCACCCCGATGCTACGGCGTGCCGGGCACGAAGTCGTGGGCCTCGACAGCGATCTGTACTCTCGCTGCACATTTGCAGAGGGCGGGTCGATCGTGGATGTGCCGGCCCTTTGCAAGGACACGCGAGACATCGAACTTGCGGACCTGAAGGCTTTTGATGCGGTCCTGCATCTTGCCGCGCTGTCTAACGATCCGCTCGGCAATCTGAGACCTGGCCTTACCGACCAGATCAATCATGTAGCCAGCGTGCGCCTCGCGCAGCTGGCCAAGCAAGCCGGTGTGCGACGGTTCGTGTTTGCGTCCTCCTGCAGCAACTACGGCAAGGCGGGCGACGGGATGATCGACGAAACCGGAGCCCTCAACCCGGTGACTGCTTATGGCGAATCCAAGGTGCAGTCGGAGCGCGATATTGCCAGCCTCGCCGGTGACGGATTTTGCCCGGTCTACCTGCGACCCGCAACGGCTTACGGCGTATCTCCCCGGCTCCGATTCGATGTCGTGCTGAACAATCTCGTTGCCTGGGCGGTGACAACGCGGAAGATCCTCTTGAAGTCGGACGGCACGCCCTGGCGGCCCATCGTTCACATCGAGGACATCTCCCGCGCCTTTATCGCGGCGATGGAGGCTCCCGAGGCGGCGGTGTTCAATGAAGCTTTCAACGTCGGCCAGACGGCGCACAACTACCAGATCCGCGATCTCGCGAAGATCGTCGCCGATGTTGTCCCCGGTTGTCAGATCGAATTTGCCGATGGCGCCGGTCCCGACACGCGGTCCTATCGCGTGAGCTTCGAAAAGATTCGAACCAGGCTGCCGGAGTTCAAGCCGCAATGGGATGCGAAGATGGGCGCGGAGCAGCTCTATAAGGCCTACCGGGTCTCGGGCATCACGCTCGAAGAGTTCGAAGGTCCCCGGTATCAGCGCATCAGCCACGTCAACAAGTTGCTGGCGGACGCCGTGCTCGATGCGGATCTCCGCCATGTAAAGTCGAGGCGGAGCGTCGGGCAATCGGCTCTCGCCGCGAACTAATACACGCGCCGATCGATTTGACACACCAGGAGGACGGCGTGTCGGCGGCAGACGATGGCACGAGTTCAGGCGCAAAGATCTTTGCGCTTGCCCAAAAGATCTACCCGATCTGCCGCAGCATTACCGGTAACGGTGTGCGGCAGACCCTTCGGGAGATCGGTGCGTACATCTCCCTTGATGTCCACGAGGTGCCGACCGGTACACCCGTTCTCGACTGGGTCGTGCCACGTGAGTGGAACATCCGGGACGCGTACATCAAGGACCCGCGGGGCCGGAAGGTCGTAGATTTCAACGAATCGAACCTGCACGTCATGAGCTACAGCGTGCCGGTGCGCCGCACCATGTTGTTCGACGAGCTTAAGTCCCACATCTTCACATTGCCCGATCAGCCGGACCTGGTCCCCTACCGAACGTCTTACTACCAGGAAAACTGGGCTTTCTGCATGGCCCACCGACAGCTCGAGCAACTGCGGGACGATAGCTACGAGGTCGTGATCGACTCGACCCTCGCCGACGGGCATTTGACCTATGGTGAGTATTTTCACCGGGGAGAGTCAGACGACGAGGTGCTTCTGTCGGCGCATGTTTGCCATCCCTCGCTTGCCAATGACAATTGTTCCGGTCTGGCCCTGCTTGCGGAGCTCGCAAGCCGCATCTCCCAGATGCGAACGCGATACAGCTATCGGTTTCTCTTTGCGCCGGGAACGATTGGCGCGATCACCTGGCTCGCCCGCAATGAGCATCGTGTGTCTCATATCAAGCACGGCCTCGTGGTATCAATGGTCGGAGACGGCGCCGGTCCGACATACAAGAAGAGCAGGCAGGGCGATGCCGAAATCGACCGTGCAATGTTACACACGCTGCAGCATTCCAAACTGACGCCGACGATTTTGGCGTTTTCGCCCTACGGCTATGATGAGCGGCAATACTGCTCGCCCGGGTTCAACCTGCCGGTGGGATTGTTTCAGCGCAGCCGTTTCGGTGCCATCCCTCAGTATCATACCTCGGCCGACGACCTGAGCTTCATTCGGCCGGAGCACCTCGGGGAATCCTTCCGCATCATTTCCGAAGTCATCGACCTGCTCGAAGGCAACCGTAGCTACTACAACACGTCGCCGAAAGGCGAACCGCAGCTGGGTAGACGCGGACTCTATGGTGCGATCGGCGGCGACAAGGACGCTGCTGCAGCCAACATGGCGATGCTGTGGATTCTAAATCTGTCCGACGGACATCATTCTCTGCTTGATATCGCCAGGCGTGCCGACCTGCCGTTCCCGGTCATTCTGACGACAGCAAAAGTGCTCGAGCGCCACGGGCTCCTCGCGCCTGTGCGGTAAGCGTTCACGCACCCCGAAGCGGCCAGTTCAGGTCCTTATCGGAGATCGTGCTGACGGCCAGAGGCCAGCTGATGCCGAACATCGGGTCGTCGTATCGGACGCCGCTAGCAGCCGAAGGCTCGTAGAACTCCGAAATCAGGTAATTGACCTGAACGTTGTCGCTCAAGGTTTGAAAGCCGTGTGCGAACCCCTCGGGGACGTAGAGCTGCGAACCGTTCTCCGCTGAAAGCTCGAAGCCGCGCCATTGACGAAAGGTCGGCGAGCTCGCACGCAGATCGATGATGACGTCCCAAATCGATCCGTTCAAGCAGCGCACGAGCTTAACTTCGCCGTGCGGCTCATTCTGAAAGTGCATTCCGCGCAATGTTGCCTTGCGCGAGGAGCTCGAGATGCTGTGCTGGGGAAATCTGGTCACGAGCCCATTTGCACGAAACTCGTCTTCGCAAAACGTGCGCGCGAAAAAGCCGCGCTCATCGTGTGCAGGCTCGACTTTGACGAGCCACGCTCCGTCAAGTCCTGTTGCTTCAAAGCGCATGGGACGTATCCACTCCCGACCGAGAGGCCAATTGTCGATGACCAGTTCTATACAATTTTACTAAAATTTTCAGCAACTGCGTGGTTTACCTTGTTGTTCGATATCGCTTCATATTGTTCGCTTTCATACGATAAAATTCAATCTAACGAGCCCGATTTAAGCGCCGGCAATCTCATATTCGGCAATCCTATATTCATGGTACGGCCCAATGAACGCTCACTCGAGATTCGAATCGATTCGGTCGAAATCCTCTCACGGTAACTGCCGTCTGTGCGGCGCGACGTTGAAATCGACGTTTGTCGACCTGGGGATGTCGCCTCTCTGCGAAAGTTTTCTCACAGCCGACCAGACCGACGCCATGGAGCCGTACTACCCGCTGCACACCGTGGTTTGCGGGTCCTGCTTCCTGGTGCAACTCCAGGAATACGTTAAACCGGAGCATATCTTCACCGAGTATGCCTACTTCTCGTCTTACTCGACGTCGTGGGTGGAACATGCGCGGCGCTACTGTGAGATGATCAAGGCCAGGCTGAGCCTTGGTGCCGAGAGCCGCGTCTACGAGATCGCGAGCAACGACGGCTACCTGTTGCAGCACTTCCTGCCGCTCGGGGTGCCGGTCACGGGAATCGAGCCGGCGGCCAACGTGGCCGAAGTTGCTAGGCAGAAGAATGTCCCGACAATGGTCGAGTTCTTCGGCCTGGAGCTGGCGCGGAAGCTGGTGTCAGATGGCAAGCGCGCCGATCTGATTATCGGCAACAACGTGCTGGCACAGGTTCCGGATCTAAACGATTTCACCGCCGGAATGGCGTGCCTGCTCACGCCGAAAGGCGTGATTACGCTCGAATTCCCGCATCTTGAGCGGCTCATCGACGAAAATCAGTTCGATACCATTTATCACGAGCATTTCTCCTATTTCTCGCTGGTCACGATCGATCGTCTGGCGCGGCGGCATGATCTGAAGGTTTTCGACGTCGAGCAGATCTCAACGCATGGCGGCTCGCTTCGCGTCTATCTCTGCCGCGCCGATGCGACTCACGCCGTCTCCGCCGCGGTGACCGCACTGCTGGCCCATGAGCGTCGGATCGGCCTGGAAGACATAGGTCAGTACGAGCAGTTTACATCGCGGGTTCATCGCACCAAGCGCGAACTGCTGTCGTTCTTGATCGCGAGCAAGAACAAGGGCGCGCGGATCTGCGGCTATGGCGCTCCCGGCAAGGGCAACACGCTGCTGAACTACTGCGGCATCGGTACGGACTTCCTCGACTTCACCGTGGACCGCAACCCTTACAAGCACGGCCGCTATACACCGGGAATGCACATTCCGATCCTCCCAGTCGAAGCCATCGACGAGGCTCGTCCCGACTACCTGTTCATCCTGCCCTGGAATTTGAAGAGGGAAATCGTCGCGCAAATGCGGCATGTCGCGGACTGGGGCTGCAAGTTCATCGTTCCGATTCCTAACGTCGGAATCATTGATCCGCGTGAGGTTGCGCCATGAAGGTTGTCCTTTTTTGCGGCGGTCTCGGTACGCGGATCCGCGAGTATTCGGAGAGCATACCGAAGCCGATGGTCCCGATCGGCCATCAGCCGATCCTCTGGCATGTGATGCAGTACTACAGCCAGTACAATCACAATGATTTCATATTGTGCCTTGGCTACAAGGCGAACGTCATCAAGGATTACTTCCTCAATTATCGCGCGACTGCGAACAGCGACTGCGTGATTTCGGAGTATGGCAAAAAGGTCGAGTTGATCGGCGAACATCAGCCGGACTGGCGGGTTTCGCTGGTGGATACGGGGACATGGCGCAACATCGGGCAGCGCTTGCTGGCCGTCCGCCATCTCGTCCAGGACGAGGAGATTTTCCTTGCGAACTACAGCGACGGGCTGACCGATGCGCCGCTGCCGGACATGATCCAGAAGTTCAAGGAAAGCGGAAAGATCGGCTGCTTCGTGGCGATCCATCCACCGATCAGCTTCCACCTTGCCGAGTTTGACGCCGAGGGGTCGGTGCAGCGGATTCGCTCCAGCCAGGAGTCCGAGATCTGGATCAACGGCGGCTACTTCATCTTCCGCAACGAAATCT
Organism: Bradyrhizobium sp. 33ap4; assembly: GCF_032654765.1. NCBI lineage: Bacteria > Pseudomonadati > Pseudomonadota > Alphaproteobacteria > Hyphomicrobiales > Nitrobacteraceae > Bradyrhizobium > Bradyrhizobium sp. 33ap4. Next base: position 36,023 of record NZ_JAUMTJ010000002.1, read on the forward strand.
TCGACTACATCAAGGAGGGAGAAGAACTCGTCCAGGAACCGTTCAACCGTTTGATCGAGGGCGGTCATCTCATGGCCTATCGCTATGAGGGTTTTTGGCGCGCCATGGATACCCTGCGCGATAGACAAGTGTTGGAGGACATGGTGGAGCGCGGCGACACGCCGTGGCGGCTGAATCACTCGTCGGTAGCCAGCGCGGCATAACCGGAATGAGAGCATTGCAGCTTGCCAAGCCCGGAGACCGTCTGTCGATCCTGTGCCTTGGCGCCCATTCGGATGATATCGAAATCGGCGCGGGAGCGACGCTGCTGGATCTGATCGAGCGGGGTATCAAGCTGGACGTGCATTGGTGCGTTCTAAGCGGTGGCACCATACGGGAGGCTGAGGCGAGAGCGTCGGCAGCTGACTTCTTGTGCGAGGCGGCATCCGCGAATATCGAGGTGCTGTCATTTCCCGACGGATTTTTCCCGGAAAGGGGAGAAGCCATCAAGGAATGGTTTGAATCGCTGAAGCGGCGGGTCGAGCCCGACGTCATTCTGACGCATCGCAGGGATGATGCTCATCAGGACCATCGTCAGGTCTGCCGCCTGACCTGGAACACGTTTCGTGATCATCAGATTCTGGAATATGAGATCCCGAAGTGGGATGGCGACTTCGGTCAACCCAACGTTTACATGCCGGTGTCGGCGGCGGCGCTCGATCGTAAGATTGAACTCCTGCTCAAGCATTTCGGGACGCAGCGATCCAAGCAGTGGTTCGATGCGGACACCTTTCGCGGCCTCGCACGGATTCGGGGCATGGAGTGCAGGGCTACGGAACGCTTCGCCGAGGCATTTTTTGGACGAAAGTTGACACTGATCTGACGATGGTTGCGCGGATGTCACGCAGCCGGTGAATTTCTGATTGCAGGGTGTATCTCAAGGCGCACGATATGAGCACGCTATTTTCAAGCATCTTTCGCGCTGGTGACCTGGTGGAGGTCAGAAGCAAGGAGGAGATCCTCGCGACGCTGGATGCCAACGGCCGCCTGGAGGAAATGCCCTTCATGCCCGAGATGCTGAAGCATTGCGGCAAGAGGCTTCGCGTCGGCAAGCGAGCTCACAAGACCTGCGATCCCGCGCTCGGTATCGGCGGGCGCAAGATGCTGAACACGGTCCATCTCGAGAACATTCGCTGCAACGGCGCGGCTCATGACGGCTGTGAGGCGGCCTGTCTGATATTCTGGAAGGACGCCTGGTTGAAGCCGGCGGGCGAGAAAACGCCGTCGCCAGATGGCGCTGACAAGCCGTTCAGGTCAGGCGGCTGCAGCGAGGATACGCTGTGGAGCACGATCAAGCATCCGCCGAAGGTCGGCGAAACCGAGCCGACCTACGTTTGCCAGAACACACAGGTCAAATTCGCCACGCAACCCCTGAAGTGGTGGGATCCGCGTCAGTATGTCGAGGACTACACTTCGGGTAACGTTCGGTTGCAGGACCTCGTCGCCGGATTGACGTTCTCGGTCTGGCGCACGGTCACCGAAGCAGGGCTCGGCATTGGCACCGCGATGCGCTGGATCTACGACACATTCCAGCGCATGAGAGGTGGCGTGCCTTATCCGATCAGGCCCGTCGGTGTGCCGGAGGGTAGCAAGGTCCCGCAGTCCCGGCTTGATCTGCAGGTGGGCGACGTCGTGCGCGTCAAGCCGTACAAGGACATCCTCGAGACACTGGACTGCAATTACCGCAATCGCGGCCTGTATTTCGATCCGGAGATGGTGCCGTTCACCGAGCGCGAGTACGAGGTCGAGAGGCGTCAAAAGCAAATCATCGACGAAGGCTCATGCAAGATGGTCCGTTTCAAGACGGACGCGATCATCCTGAAGGATGTCGTGTGTGAGGCGCGCTATGCGATCTGCCGCCGCTTCTGCCCGCGCGCCATCTATCCCTATTGGCGAGAAATCTGGCTTGAGCGGGTACCTCAAGGCCAGAATCCAGCGAATTGAACGGGAACGGCGCGTGCATCGGAACGAACGTACCGATCAGTATTTTGCGGACAACAAGCCATATTCTGGCCTTGGCCGCAGGTCGCTGCACAGCGGCGTAGCGTTCATTGCTGCGCGTGGACTGAATATCTTCGTTCAATTGGCCTCGACGATCGTGCTGGCGCGACTGCTCGGACCGCACGATTTCGGGTTGGTGGCCATGATGCTGGCCCTGATCGGCTTCGCGCCCCTTTTCGTCGATCTCGGGATGAGCGAGGCCTCCGCCCAGCGGCGCAGCATCTCACGAGCCGAGGTCAGCACGTTGTTCTGGCTGAACGTTCTGATCGGCGTCGTGCTGGCTGTCGTGCTGGCTGCGTCCGGTCGGTGGATAGCGCGTGCCTTCGGCGAGCCATCGCTCGCGGGCATGGCATTGGCATTGTCGGTGACCTTCCTGATGATGGCCTTGTCGACGCAACACTATGCGCTGATGCGTCGGGCAATGCAGTTTCGCCGCATCGCGATGATCGACATATCGGCGAACATCATCGGAAGCGCTGCAAGCGTCGGACTGGCGCTTTCGGGCTGGAGCTACTGGGCGCTGATCGCCAAGCCGATCATAACATCGGCCTTGACCGTCGTGGGAGCCTGGACCGCCTGTCGATGGATCCCAGGCAGGCCCGGACTTACGCCAATGGTCAAGGAACTGCTGCGGTTCGGGCTGGGAGTCACCGGCTTCACCGTGACAGATTGCTTCGCTCGTTCAGCGGACAGAATCGCGATGGGGTATTTCCTCGGGGCAGGGCCGCTTGGCTATTTTCAGAACGCCTTCACGATCTACAACAACCTGCTGTCGATTCTCAGTGAGCCGCTGCATAACATCGCGGTTTCGGGACTGAGCAAGCTCCAGCACAGTGCGGCCGAATTGAAGCGTTCCTGGGAAGGCGCGCTTTCATTGCTTTGCTACTTTTCGGGACCTGCCTTCGCGGCCCTGGCCGTGAGCGCTCATGACATCGTGATCGTGCTTCTCGGAGAAAAATGGTCTCCCGCGGGCCCCCTGCTCTGTATCCTCGCCATTCGCGGCATTGCAGACTGCATCGAGCGAACTCTCGGTTGGGTCCATGTCGCTGTCGGGCGTCCAGATCGGTGGATGCGATGGGGCATCTTCAGTGCAATCTGCCAATTGGTTGCGCTTGCAGCTGGACTGCCGTTCGGCGTGATCGGAGTGACGATCGCCTACACGGTCACCATGTTCGTGCTGTTCGTTCCAGCGCTGGTCTACGCCGGCAGGCCTGTCGGGATCACAATCGGGGACGTCCTGCGCGCGACAGCGCCGCAGACCATTGCTGCGCTGGTCGCCGTCGCGGTCGCCTCCTCGATACAGGACGCATTCCTGCAGGAATTGCCGCGGTTGCTGCGAATTCCCGTCGCGAGCGTGATCTGTGTGACGGCCTACCTGACCGTCGTGATCGGGGTCTTCAGGATCACGCGGCCACTGCAACTCGCGTGGTCGTTGCTACGCGACTTCGGCATTGTACGACTGCAAGTCAACTCCTGATCCTGGATTACGCCCATGACCTCCGTTGAGCGCTTCCTGATTAACTTGGACACCTGGCCCGCCGGGGCATTCCTGAGGATCGGCCTCGGCCTTTGCATTCTGCCGGTGTTCCGACTGCTGTCCGGCGGCGACGATCGTATCGTGGTCGCGTTGACGATGTTTCTTGCCTTGCTGCTCACGCTTCGCCTTGTGCCGGCCGTGTGCCGACGTGTCCTTCCGTTTTCGCGCGAAGCGAAAGATCTGTGGTTCAAGCGTCGCAATCTTGGCAAGAGGTACGACTCCTACCAGTGGCAAAAGCTCTTCTGGATGGGTCTGGGCATGCTGCCCGACGCACTGATCTCTGGTGGATTGGGGCGCGGTGAAATCGTGCTGCTTGCGATCTGTACGATCGGCGGCGGAGCAGGGTTGCTGCTTTGGCGCAAGACCGGCCAGCTCAGCGTCGGTGTTGCCACTGCGAAAGCGACAAAGTTGCCGCCGGCCGCGGTCGCGTCGACGCCGCCCTAGGACCGGGCCGCCCTACATTACGGGAGCCTGCGGCACTCGGTGAACCTGTCGCCGTCCGGCGTTTCCGCCCTCTCGAGGCAATGAGCCTTATCGGTAACCTTGCCGGCTACGACAAAGTCGTAGGCCTGGTTTTTGAAGACCAGCACGTAACGGCCGGGTGAGAGGACGAGATCTGGGTTCACTGGCTGCAGCTCGACCATCTCGCGGCTTTCAGGGACCGGCGCTACGGTCAGGTCGACGGAAACGGACCGGATAGCCCAGGCATCGTTGGCCATAGCGACTGCCGGTGACGACGGTGTTCGTGCCACCTGGGCGAGAATGCGCAATTGTGCGTTGTCGGGCGCGCTTGTCATAAGCTCGCGCTGATACGCGACAAACGAAAGCGGGCCGTGCGGCACCACAACCGTGCCGGGCTTCGTGGTCAATACCGACACGGCGATCCGGCTGTCGGGAAGGCGGATGTTCATCGGCTCGAGCCGGATCATCCGCCCGATGCTTGACGCAAAAATCCCATATGTCGTCGGCAGTGAACGTGCGGGTGGAGCGGGCGCGGCTGCTTCGATCGGAGCACGATGTACGAACGTGGCAATTGCCGGTTTCAGCTTGCGTCTGCTTTGCGGTGGCGACTGAACGGGCGTCGCGTTCGAATGGCTGACAACCTGGGGTGTTGTATTGAACACGGATGCAACATTGCCCCGCATGAGCATTCCAGTGCCAATCGCCAGCAGAACCGCTGTCGGAGCAAGGAACCACACAAAGTTGCGCACTTTCCATTCGCTGGTGATGGAACGTCGGTCTCGCGGCGAGCTCTGAAGTTCTTCCGCGATCAGCTTGTCGATCAGTATGATCTGCTGTTTCTGCACCGCGACGCTCGCCTCGGCGGTGCTGGTGTGCACGGGCGGTTGCACTGCTGGACGGATTGACGCCGGCGGCACCGAGTTCGGACCTGGGTCCGCGGCCGGACTGAATCCCTCTCCTTCATCTGCTTCGGGCGTGTACGAGGCAACGGCTGAGCCGGCATGCGAGTCCGGTGGCGCTGGCTGCGTGTCGTTGTCGGATTCCTTCGCTGAAGCATCGTCTGGATCGGCCGCAGAGGAGACGGACCCGTCGTCTGGTCCGGCATCAGGCGGAGCCACATTTGTCCAGCGGCCGATGTTCTCCGCGGCCTCATTCAGGCGCAGACTGACCTCATCCTGCGGGAGCACGATCGGCTGCAGGTGTTCCAAGTCGGGGACCGGGTGGGCTTCATTCGTCGGCCCACCGCCTGGCAAGCTCGGATTGTCGCCGAGGATCGTCGGTTGCTTGTCGGTCGGACTGTCTGGCGGCGGCTCGGCGGGATTTCGTTCCGGATTTACGGGCTCGCGCAGGCGGGCTTCGACGAATTGCGTCCAGGCGCCACGCCGTCGCAGAGGTGCAGCAAGCCTGTCTGCCTGACGTGGCAAGGGCGGCGCATTGAGGATGGCCGCCTGAGCCGAGGGGAGCTGACTGGAGCGTTTCATGCCTGGATACGCAGCTTGACGTTTGTCCGCCATTGCGGACGTTCGCGACACCCTGGCGATCATATGAAAAGGATCGCCGACCTGCCGGGATGTAGCAGCCGCCGCTTAACAGGCCGTTAACCATAAACCGGCGGAAACGCCGCATTGCTCCGCACCACGCGAGGGCGACGATTTCAGGCGGCCGCTGGCAGCTCAAAGGATCCGGCGATCTGGCGCAGACGGTTGGCTCGTGCGCGCATCTGATCGGTATGAGCAATACCGAGGATGTCGAATACCGTCTGTATGCGGTAGAGCCAATCGTGCCTCAGCGCGGCTTCCCGGACGTTTGCGTTCTGAACCGCTCGCAGTCGCGCCGGGTCTGCGTCCAACGCTTCGAGGATCTGGCAAATGTCGGGCGAATCGAAGGGTACATGAATGACGGCGTCGGGCCAGTCGAACTGCCGTGCAAACTCTTCGGTGCGCGGCGCTTCTCCAACCATCACCGCCCCGGCTGCAGCGCCTTCATAGTAGCGAGCGGAAATCTCATCACGGCCGGCCGTGAATTCCGGGTTGTTGACGTGACTGCGATTGGCAATGAAATAGCGGCTGCGCTGCAGGATATTCGCAATCATGATGCGGTGTTCTTCCGGATTGTCGACCCGGAACGTCCTTTCTTTTCGGTTCGAACCGCTCGCCGCCACAGTGTCGTAGTAGTAGAAGAAGCGCTCTCTCTCGGCGCCGGCCAGCAACGCGGCGTGGGTCGTCGCCGAACGACGCCCGATGTTGCACACGGCGATCGATCGCTGCTGCTCGGGCCTCGGCGCGAACCGCTCCACGTCGACCGCCAGCGGCAGATAGCTGCACGGTCGACCTGCTATTCGCGCAATCTGCGGTGCGCAGTGATGCAGGCCGACGAATATATGATCAAATCCGGATAGGAGCTCGACCAGATACTCCGGGATGTCGTCTGCCCAGACTTCAGTGATGAAGCATGCGGCCTTGCGACACCGTTTGCGCCAGTCGGGAATCGCGGCGAGTGAGTGAAGTTGATACGCATTGCTGAAGATCGGGAAGAACAGTTCGTAATCACGTTGCAGCCGCAGTTGCGGCGGGGAGGGTGCCAGCACACCTGCCAGTTTGGTCGATCCTGATGCAAGGCGCGTCCACTTGTAGACCCGTCGCGAGAACTCCAGCGCAGCGCGATTTTGAACATCGAACCGATCGGCGCGCGTCATCGCCGCCAAATTGTCCTCGAACTCATAGCTGAGGCAAAATGCAACAAGATCGGAAATCCGACGCTGCGAGAGGAGTAAAACCTTGCCTTCCACGAGGCGCTGCCTCCGACCTATCAAATGCCGGAAAGTGCCGGCCACACGACTTCCGGAATCTCTCGACCAGGAGCGAGTTGCGCGTTGATCGTCGTCACGATGCGCGCAATGGCGCCTATCAACGCTAGTCCAGATACGCTATTTAATCTTGTTTTGTACAAGTTTTACCGAAATTGGATAATGCGAGCCTGTGGGGTTCATTGCACGCGCATTGGCATTCCCGCCGTGCCGTTCCGAATGCAAGCACGAGGATGCATCGGCGAAGATTTGCGAACGGTACAGCGAATCCGCGTTAACCTGGAGAAGTTAAATCTGGAACTCGCTGGCAGTAGCGAAGAACGTCAGCGGACAATGACTGAGTGCGCGTTAACCCGAAAAGGTTAAATCTGGAACCGCCTGACAACAGCCGGCTTCGATGATGCGCAACGCGCTCTGCGGCAACTCCGAGAATTAGCTATAAATTTCATTTAACATGTGCCGAGCCAACGTTGGCGATGAACGCGTCGGGAAAATCCGGTAGCGTGCCGCATCATTTCGAAACGACAAAAATATTCAACACGGCAAATCATTGAACACAGGCGGCGTCGGGGTTCATGCGTATTCTTAGCGTATTTGGTACTCGTCCAGAGGCGATCAAAATGGCACCGCTTGTGCTTGCGCTGGGCGAAGCAGAAGGAATTGATACGCGCGTCTGCGTGACGGGCCAGCATCGTCAGATGCTCGATGATGTGATGTCGGCCTTCTCGTTGAAGGCTGACTACGACCTGAACATCATGCGACCGAACCAGTCGTTGAGCGAAGTGTTCAGCGCGGTCATGACCGGAATCGATCCGATCATCGCCGACTACAATCCGGACTACGTTCTTGTACAGGGCGACACCGCAACCAGTACGGCGGCTGCACTTGCCGCGTTCTTCCGGTCGGTCAGTGTCGGGCATGTCGAAGCGGGATTGCGAACCGGCAATCTCATGAGTCCGTGGCCGGAGGAGGCCAATCGGCGGGTCACTGCCGTCGTTACGACGAGGCATTATGCACCGACGTCGCGGGCGCGTTCTGCCCTGCTGAAGGAGGGGTATCCGCCAGACGCCGTCATTGTCACCGGCAATACCGTGATCGACGGACTGCTTCGTATGGCTTCAAATATCTCTCAACCGGGCGAGCTTCGTCGGTCGCTTGAAGCGAAATACTCATGGCTCGATACCTCGAAGCGGCTCATCCTCGTGACTGGACATCGGCGCGAGAGCTTTGGATCCGGGTTCCGGCAAATCTGCGAGGCATTGAAGACGATCAGTCGGCGGGACGATATTCAGATCGTCTATCCCGTCCATTTGAATCCGAACGTGCGCGGGCCGGTGTTCGACCATCTGCGCGATGCGTCGAATATCTTCCTGATCGAACCCCTTAACTATCCCGAGTTCGTCTACCTCATGACGCGTTCGTATCTCATCCTCACGGATTCCGGTGGAATTCAGGAGGAGGCGCCGGCGCTTCGGAAGCCCGTGCTTGTCATGCGAGATACCAGCGAGCGCATGGAGGCCGTTGACGCCGGCGTCGCTCGCCTGGTCACCACCGATCCGGTTCGCATTGTTGCAGGCGTCGAGCGCCTGCTCGATGTGCCAGCGGAGCACGAAGCCATGTCTCTCGGTGCCAATCCGTTCGGTGAGGGGCGCGCCAGCAAACTGATCGTGCATGATCTTCTGAATGTCCGTCGGCCGAAACATCCAGCTGATGGCATAGCGAGCGTCAATCTTTTGTCGAATGCCGAGATGCATACGAAACCGCCGTCGCCGGTTCCCCAACCGGCCCACTGATCAAACGAAGCCATGGACACCAGAACCAATCAATTGGTTATTCAGGAATACGGCCAGCCACTTGCGGAAGACTATGGTCCGCCTGCGGCGGGCCGTCCCGCTTTCGGCTTATGGGACATTGTCGACGTTCTGCGCCGCGAATGGCGGTTGCCCGTTATCGGGCTGTTGATTGGGCTGGCGGTTGCCGTGGCTTCCGTTGTGGTCATGAAGGCGCCCTACAAGAGCAGTGCACGCATCCTCATCGATCGAAGTCTCAATCGTTATCTGCAGACGAACAAGATCGTAGATCAGCCGACGATGGATGAAGTGGAGGTCGGCAGTCAGCTCTACGTACTGTCATCAGACAGGGTCCTGCTTCCGGTTATTCGCTCGCTGGGTCTGGCCAGTGATGGCGAGTTTGCCGGGCGATCTGCACTTGGCAGCGCCACAGACGGGAACTCCAGCACGGCGGAAGCCACTGCAGCCGCTGAACGAGCGGCGCTCGAATCTCTGCTGAAGCGGGTGACTGTTGCACGTGAGGATGTCGCGAACGTTATCAACGTAACGGTCGAGTCGCAGAGCGCGGAGAAGGCCGCGAAGATCGCCAACGGAATCGTGGATAGCTATCTCGAGTCCCTGCAGGACGCAAAGCTGAAATCAACGCAGAAGGTGAGTAAGTGGCTGCAGGAGCGGCTGATCGAACTGAAGAAGCAGGTGGCCGATGCTGACAAGGCGCTGCAGGACTTCAAGACGGCTAACAATCTCAGCAGCACTGGCGCTCAGGATACCGAGCTCCTGGCAAGTCTGAATACCCAGCTGATGAATGCCAAGTTCGCGGCAGTTGAAGCAAAGGAGCGTCTCGACCGGATCAAGCGGACAGAGGCAAACGGGATTCCGTCGGCCGTGTCGACGGACGCGCTATTCAACGACAAGCGAGCGGCGGTCATCAACTTCGCACTCAACAACAGCGAACTTGCACGTCTCCGCACGCAAAAGCGCGATCTTGCGTCTCGGCTTGCGGAGATGGAAGCTCGCGTCGGTCGCAAGCACGCGGCTGTCGTCAAGCTTCGTGCGCAGCTCAACGGCGTTGACGCCGCCATTCGGTCCGACGAGGGGCGCATTACCGATTCCTACGCCAGCGAATACGAAGTCGCTAGGGCACGACAGACTGAACTCGAAGACACCGCCGCGAAGCTTTCCGCGGAAACCGGAAGCCAGCTGCGCGAACTCGAGAGCGCTGCCGAGGCGCTGCGCAATCTCTATAGCGGATTCCTGCAAAAGCATAAGGAGATCGAGGCGGCGCAGGCGGAGACGCTTCCGGCCCAAAGTGCGCAGATCATCACGAGAGCGGTTCCGCCGCTGACAAAGAGTTCCAAGAAAACCCTCGTCGTGGCGGCAGGCAGCATTGTTCTCGGTCTGTTTCTCGGCATAGGCTCTGCCTTCGGACGTGAATGGATGGCGGATGTGTTCCGTACGCCCAAGGCCGTCGAACAGGTGACCGAGATGCGGTGCATCGGACTGCCCTTCGTCTATGCTGGTCAATTGCCAATCGAGGAGCATGTCCTTGCTGCCCCCTTCTCGCGCTTCGCGGAAGGTTTTCGCAATGTGAAGGCGATGCTCGACCTTTCGTCCGCCTTGACCGGGGGCAAAGTCATCGGCGTCGTGTCGGCGGTTTCGAAAGAGGGAAAGACTGTCGTTGCCGCCAATCTTGCCGCGCTCATATTGTCGTCCTCTGGATCGCGCACGCTGTTGATCGATGCCGACCTTCATCTCCGGAATCTCACGACTGCACTGTCCCCGGATGCGAAGGTCGGGCTTTTCGAAGCGCTGGAAGATCCCTCCCGTCTTGGCGAGTTTGTTTGCAAGCGACCGCATTCGGGGCTGGATGTCCTGCCGAATGCCTGCGCGCTTCGGATTCCCAACGCTGCTGAACTCCTGGGCTCGCGGGAAATGGAAAACCTGCTCGCCGTCGCACGGAAGTCCTATGACTACATTGTGGTGGAGGTGGCGCCGATCATGTCGGTCGTCGATGCAAGGCTGATCGAGCGCTTCATCGATGAGTTCGTCTTCGTTGTGGAATGCGGTCAGACCAAGCGCACGAGCGTGCTCGAAGCGTTGTCGGTAACGCAGCTCATCCGTGAGCGCGTGTCGACCATTGTGCTCAACCAGATCGATCCCGTCGAGCTTAGAACCATCGAGGCAAGAAATGGCGTCAGGTCCGAAGGATATTACCGGGAGTAGACCTGTGGACGAGCTTGACAGGCGCGCTTCAGGTGTTCCGCACAGCGCCACGCCGCGCAGGTATGTGCTGATTTCGCCCTGCCGCGATGAGGGAGCCTATCTCTGCCGTACGCTGGACAGCGTGGCTGAACAGTCGGTGCCGCCTGCGCTGTGGATCGTCGTTGACGACGGATCCACCGACGAGACGCCACGGATTCTGGAAGAGTATGCGGCGCGGTTGCCTTATCTGCGCGTCGTGCGCCGCCATGACCGAGGCCATCGGCGGGTAGGGCCCGGCGTGATTGAGGCGTTTTATGATGGTCTCGATCAAGTGTCGCTCGGCGACTTCGGCTATTTGTGCAAGCTTGATATGGATCTCGACCTGCCGCCTCGCTACTTCGAGCTGCTGATGCAGCGAATGGAGGATAATCCACGTATCGGGACGACCTCAGGCAAACCTTGGTTCGTTCATCCCCAAACCGGTGATCTCGTGCCCGAGGTCTGCGGCGACGAAATGTCGGTTGGGATGACGAAATTCTATCGGGTTGAGTGCTTCGAGCAGATCGGAGGATTCGTGCGACAAGTCATGTGGGATGGCATCGATTGCCACCGCGCCAGAATGCTGGGCTGGATCGCGGAGAGCGTCGATTCAGAGCCAATCCGGTTCGTCCACCTTCGTCCGCAAGGGGCCAGCCAGAAGAGCATCTGGGCAGGCAGAATTCGTGCTGGCTTCGGTCAGTATTTCATGGGCACTTCGCCGTTTTACTATCTGGCGGTGGCGGCTTCCCGTCTTCGCGCGCACCCAATGTTCATCGGAAGCATCGCGATGCTTTGGGGTTACTTCAGCAGCTGGGCAAAGGGGTTGCCGCGCTATAATGACCTCGAGTTCAGACGTTTTCTTCGTACGTATCAGCACGCGTGCCTGAGACTGGGTAAACGAGCTGCCACGGCTCGCCTGGACGCCGAGCAAGTGGCTCGGTGGCAAGCCAGCCGGCAATCGCCGCAGGGGAGTTGAGCAGATGAAGCAACACGCGAGCCTATTGGGCGTCGAATTTGATGCGGTTACGCTCGATCAGGCGGCGCAGCGTTGTGTCGATATCTGTCTCCGCTCGAACAGTTCTCACGTCGTGATGACGATCAATGCGTCGCATCTCTGCATGATGCGGCGAGACGTGGAGTTGGCGCACGCATGTTCCGCGGCCGATATGACGGTGGCGGACGGTATGCCGGTGGTTTGGGCAATACGAGCGTCAGGTCAACACATGCCGGAACGCGTGGCCGGCATCGATCTGATGGAAGGACTTTTAAGGGGGGCCGCGTCCAACGGACTTTGTGTCTATTTTCTAGGGGCGCACCAGCAAGTCGTCGAAAAGCTCGTGCGGGTCTGCGAGGCGCGCTTTCCGCAGCTGAAGATCGCTGGTTTTCGGAACGGCTACTTCGGTCCGGACGAGCACGAAATTATCGTCGATGAGATACGAGCCAGCGGCGCCCACATTCTCTTTATCGGCTTGCCGTCCCCGTTCAAGGAGGTATGGAGTGAACGCTATCGGGATCGGCTGCAAGTTCCCGTCATTCTGGGGGTCGGCGGCAGCTTCGACGTCTTGGCCGGCTTTATCAGGCGCGCTCCTCGGCTATTCCAATCGCTCGGTCTCGAGTGGTTCTGGCGCCTGATGATGGAGCCGCGCAAGTTATGGCGGCGATATCTTTCCACCAACAGCGAGTTCATCTGGCTGGCGCTCCGCGAAGTGGTGGCGCGCAGGGCTTACGCCGTCCGTCCGGGAAGAGCGATCGCCGGATCGGCAAGCGTGGTGCGGAGAGACGACCGAAAAGTGGGTACGGAACGCAGGGTAGCTGATCGGCGAATTCTTGTCCGGCGAAGGAGCAACGTGCGGGATTCGCAGGTTCCGATACCCGATCGCCGGCGCGGCATAGAGCGACGTATCTCAGAGCGTCGGGCACGGACGGCTAATGCTCTCAAGGGTATCGAGGTGAGCGCCTGATGTATCGGCTGACCGACCAGGATCACTGATCCAAGCAGGCGGCTAAGCGATTCGCTTCATGGCGCAAGCGCGGGAAGCATCAAAGTGATTAAACCGCCAAGCAGTACCGATTCCTTCGGGTACGATAACGCAGACCAACCCATAGTCGTTAAGCTAAAGCCTGATGTGTACGTATTTGGGTATGAGTTCTGCCACGTTCTGCAAACGCTGATCAAACACGGCTGCGTGCCCGCCGAGCTCATCTATGAGGACGGAGGGGCGCTCATCCTTATTTTTGATCCCAATGAGAAGAAAGCGGAACTATGGTCAGGATGGTGGAGGTGCGACAAACCCGACATTTACTCCATCATTGAACCAGAGCATCGCGGGCTCGTGAATCAAATATTCGAAACCTCAGACGCCTTCATGGAGTTTTCCAATGCTCGATCTCCTCAGATTGAGCTGATCCCAGGCCAGATCCAAAAGATTCAAAGATCGGGGGCTGCGGTTTTCCGCGGAGACGCTCCCCTTCGTCCTCGACCTCTATGAAGAGCTGCTTCCGCACAGCGCGCATTGGAGGCGTTTTTCTGAGTGTTGGGAATGGCGGCAACGCTCCCCCGCTACCACGGGCTATGAATCTCGCCACGCCAAGCGTCGATCCTCCACCATTGCACAATCCAGACCGCCTCGGCGCTCAGGAATTTGAGGTTGAAGCAAGCCGAGGCGGAGCACCGCTGTCGGTCATTTCGAACAGCCTGTTGTGACCCTCGTTACGGCTCAGCCGGATAAGCCGGCTTTGCGCAAGCCGTCGAGGAAGTGCTCGCGTTCGGCAGAAATTCTGTACCTTTCTGCCCGTGCTCGAACGAGATCGAGGGTGTTCGCTGGCGGCGTTGCGCCGTTCGCGCTCATTTCTCGACAACGTTCCGTGACGAACGCTTCGGCTTCGGATCGCGCTTCGCTGAGCCGACCCATCTGCGCATAACAGGCGGCAAGCAGACTGTGCGACCAGCGGTCGGGGGATCGCGCCTCCATCAGCGTCTTGACTGCTTCATCGTACTGGCGCCCGGAATAGAGCGCGAGCGCGTGGTACCAGTGGTACAGATTGGGCGGGAAGGGATTCAGTCGTTTGGCCGCACCGATCCATGTGAGGGCCTCTCGCCACCGTCCCCAGTAGACCAGAATGTTCGCGAAAACGGCGGCGACGTCGGCGTCGTTTGGATTGAGCGCGAGAGCCCGGCTGAAATGGATTTCGGCCTTGGCGTCCTCGCGACGCAGGAACAGCAATTGCGCGAAGACGCCATGGGCCCAGGCGTCGCCGCCGTCGATGTCGAGCGCGGTCTCGATCTCGCTCAGCGCGTCGTCGAGCTTCGCCATGCCGGGCGATTCGAGAAACACGTCGCAGACGATAGTCCAGGCAATGTTGACGTGAGCGCGGGCATATTGCGGATCGAGCGCGACGGCGTCCCGGAAAAACTGCCTGGCTTCCGCCATGCCCTTCACCGTCAATTGACGCCACCGCTCGTTGCCCAGCAGAACCAGGTCATAGGCGGTGATGCTCGGGGTCGGCTTGCGTCTGGCGATCTCGCGGCCGGCGTCCTCGAGCCGGCCCGGAAGGGCTGCGACGATTGCGCGGACGATCTCGTCCTGCAGGGCGAAGATGTCCTCGAGTTCGCGGTCGTAGCGCTCGGTCCAGAGATTGTAACCGCTGGCGCCATCGAGAAGCTGGACGGTCACCCGCATCCGGCTGCCGATCTTGCGCACGCTTCCTTCGGCCACGTACCTGACGCCGAGTTCGCGGCCGACTCGCTTGATCTCGGGCGTCTTGCCCTTGTAGGCGAAGCTGGAGTGGCGGGCGACAACGAACAGCGAGCGGAAGCGCGACAGTTCGGCGATGATGTCTGCCGTGATTCCGTCGGAAAAATATTCCTGCGCGGCATCGCCGCTGAGATTCGAGAACGGTAGCACCGCAAGCGACGGCCCATCCGGCACCGTCGGTGCCGGCGAGGTGGGCAGGCCGGCGCCGGATTCGGCAGCGACCAGTGGCCCGACGTAACGGTAGCCGCGGCGCGGCAGGGTCTCGATCCAGGTCGCGCCGCCCTCTACGTCGGCAAATACCCGCCGCAGAGCGGCGATCTGCACAGTCAGGTTGCTCTCCTCGATCGCAAGCCCCGGCCACGCCGCCTGCATCAATGCGTCCTTGGAAACCGGCGTTCCGGCCTGCTCGACAAGCAGGCGAAGCAGCGTCACCGCGCGCCGCCCGAGCGCGACCGGTTCGGACTCTCGAAACAACATCACGGCTTCCGCGTCGAGGCGGTAGGGGCCGAATTCGTGGATCGTCGCCATGGTTCGGGAGACTACATTTTTTGCATCTTTTTCGGAACAGATTCAGGGCCTCCGGGAATTCGGCGCCCCGCTGCCGCTGACGCGCAGCTTTGCGCGGCCGATTTCCGCTTCGCCTTGATCCACCTCGCGCGGCACCTCCGCCAGCCGTTCGCGCCGCCGCGGCGAGGCGACGGCTGCTTGACAATGTAAGTAAGAATATTATTACAAGCTGCTGCTTTCGGAGAACGCTTTGATGCTGCAGACCAAGCGAAGCTATAGCGGAATGGTGACCGCGCCGCATCACCTTGCGGCGCAGGCCGGGCTCGCCGTCCTCTCCGAAGGCGGCAATGCGGTCGAGGCGATGATTGCGTCCGCCGCCACGATCGCGGTGGTCTATCCCCATATGAACGGCCTCGGCGGCGACAGCTTCTGGCTGGTCGGCCGGGCGGGCTCCGCACCGGTCGGAATCCAGGCGTGCGGACGGTCGGCGAAGGGCGCCAGCCGCGCCTGGTATCGCGAGCATGGCTGCAGCACCATCCCAAGCCGCGGACCGCTCGCGGCACTCACCGCCGCCGGGACCGTCGATGGCTGGCAGAAGGCCTATGAGCTCAGCCGCGATCGCCATGGGGGGCGCATGCCGCTGTCGCGGCTGCTCGAACCTGCGATCGGCTACGCCGCCGATGGCGTCGCCGTGACCCAGACCCTGCACGACAACACCTCGAAGAAGCGCGCTGAGCTGCAGGATGTGCCGGGCTTTGCCGATGTCTATCTGCCGCAGGGCGTTCCGCTTGCAGTCGGCGCGCGGTTGCGGCAGCCGCGCGTGGCAGACACGTTGCGGCAGCTGGCGCAAGCCGGCCTTTCCGATTTCTATCGCGGCGACCTGGCGCGTTCGATGGCCGCTGATCTCGAACGGCTCGGCAGCCCGCTCCGCCTATTCGATCTGGAGCAGCATCAAGCCGCGCTGGTGACACCGCTGTCGGTCGATGTGGCCGGGCACAAGGTGTTCAACATGCCGCCGCCGACGCAGGGCCTGGCCTCGCTGTTGATTCTTGCGCTCTATGCCCGGCGCATGGCGAAGGAGGCGGACGGGGTCGATCATCTGCACCGGCTGGTCGAGAGCACGAAGGCGTCGTTCCGCATCCGCAATCGCTACGTGACCGATCCCGACTACATGGCGCGGTCGGTGGCCGAGTTTCTCACCGACGAGTCCATTGCGGCGCTCGAAAAGACGGTCGCCGTCGATCATGCAGCGCGCTGGCCTGACCCGCCGGCCCAGGGCGATACGGTCTGGCTCGCTGCGACCGACCGGAACGGCCTTAGCGTCAGCTTCATTCAGAGCATCTATTGGGAGTTCGGCTCGGGCGTCATCCTGCCCCAAAGCGGGGTCACCTGGCAGAACCGTGGGACGAGCTTCGGTCTCGCCGAGACCGATATCAACCGCCTGGAACCTGGGCGGCTGCCGTTCCACACCATTCAGCCCGCAATGGCTGAACTCAGCGACGGCCGGCTGTTGTCCTACGGCACGATGGGCGGCGAAGGGCAGCCGCAAACCCAGGCGGCGATCTTCACCCGCTACGCGTTGCACGGTCAGGACCTTCAGTCGACAGTGACCGCGCCGCGCTGGCTGCTCGGTCGCACATGGGGCGAGGAGAACAACAATCTCAAGATCGAATCGCGTTTCGATCCTGCCGTCGTCGACGCGCTGCGGGCGCTCGGCCACGACATCCAGGTGGTCGGTGCGTTCGAGGAATTCATGGGCCACGCCGGCGCAATCGTCTGGCACCCGGATGGACTGCTCGAGGGCGCCAGCGATCCTCGCAGCGACGGCGTCGTCGCTGCCCGGTGAAGCGAGCACCCTTAGCGCTCACCCGCAGACTGTTCGGAATTTGCCGCGCGCGAGCTAGCGTGCGGCGCCGGCCGGTGTTCTGGCTGCGGACGGTTTCCGTTTTCCCTCGCTTGCGGCCGCCGTCGCCGTCAACCAGGTCATGATCACGTCCAGCGCGTGGTGGCGACGTTTCTCCAGCCAGTCCGGCTCTCCCAGATCCTTGTCGAACATCGCCGACAGCGTGTAGCGGTTGGAGACATGAAAATAGCTCATGGCCGTGATCGTGACGTAGAGCTGAACCGGATCGACGTCGCTGCGGAACGGCCCGACCGCAAGGCCCCGGCGAAGGATATTTTCGATGCTCGCGACCAAGGGTAGCGTGAGGTCGGCGATCTTGCGCGATTTGCGCAGGTTACGCCCACGCTGCAGGTTCTCATTGTTGATCAGGGCGATATAGTTCTGGTGCGCTCCGAAAAAGGTGAACGTGAAGTTGATCAGCTCGCGCATGGCCGCGACCGGATCGAGGTCGTCGAGCTTGAGTTGCTGTTCGGCCGCGCGGATCTCGGTGTAGACGTGCTCGAGCACGGCGAGATAAAGGCCGTTCTTGTCGCCGAAATAGGCGTACAGCAACCGCATGTTGGCTTTGGCGCGTTTCGCGATGGCTTCAACCCGAGCTCCGCCAATGCCGTTGCGGCAGAATTCGAACGTCGCCGCGTGCAGGATCGCTTCCTTGGTCAACGCGGAATCGCGTGCCCGTCTGCCGCGTGTGGCGCTGCGGGCCGGGCTGGTCGATGCTGTCGTTTCAGTCACGGGACAAGCTTTTCTCAGGTTGTACGAGCCCAGCGCGGACAATATGCCCCCGCCCATCATGTTCAACGGGATGCGGGGCCCTGCCGTGCAGGCTCGCGGGATTGAGATCGCTATTGCGGTGGCTCGTCAAGGGGTAACCTTCCCGATGTTCCGGTCTCCACATCCACATCAACGCGCCGACGTCACGACCGTGCCGCCATGCGCGACGAGGCGCCCATTCTTGTAGACGTCGCGCGGCCTGGGCCGGGCCACCACGGCCTCTTGCACGTGCTGCGCGTCGATCACGACGAAGTCCGCCGCCGCGCCCTCGGCCACCCCATAGTCCGGGAGGCCGAGTGCCTGCGCGGCGTTGGTGGTCACCATGTCGAAGGCCGCCGCCAGGTCGGCATCGGTGCTGAAGCCGGAGCGGTAGCCGACGATCATGGCGCGCTCCAGGAGGTCGCCGTCGCCGTAGGGCCACCAGGAATCGCGGATGTTGTCATTGCCGGCGAATATATTGACGCCGGCATCGCGCAGCAGCAACACCGGCGGAAACGCATGCGCTCCGGGCGCGTTGGTCAAAATCGCGACCCCGGCCTCGGCGAGCAGCTGCGCGGTGCGCTGAACCACGTCTCGCGGCACCTCGCCGAGAGCATAGGCATGGCTGATCGTGACCTTGCCGCCGAGCCCGAGGGCCTTGGTCCGACGTGCAATGTTCTCGATCTCGAAAATACCGAGCAAGCCGCCGTCATGCAGGTGAATGTCGATGCCGACCCCGCGCCGATCGGCAATGCCGAAGATGACGTCGAGATGCCCGTCGATGTCGCCATCGTAACCCGCCGGATCGAGGCCGCCGACCAGGTCCGCGCCGGCGCGAACCGCCTCGTCGAGCAATCCGGCCACGCCCGGCGACGTCACGATGCCGCTTTGCGGAAAGGCGACGATCTGGACCGACACCTTGTCGCGGTGCGCGTCACGCGCCGCCATGACCTGCTCGAGATTGCGCAACCCGACCTGAAGGTCGATATCGACGTGGCTGCGCATCCAGGTCGTGCCGTGCGCGACGCAGAGGTCGATCAGCGCGGCCGCCCGCACCGCAATCGGCCTCGCGCCGGCAAGCGCCTCCTTCTCGAACTTGACGCGCTCGCGCACGCTGAAACCGGCGGTGCAGGGGCGGTGGGACTTCCAATCGTCGCCGACGAAGCCCTTGTCGAGGTGGATATGACCATCGACCAGCCCCGGCAACACCAGGCGTCCGGCTAGATCAAGGGTTTCGCCGGCCGCGACCGGCGATTGCGACGCGATCGAGGTGATGCGGCCATCGCGCACGGCGATATCGACGGTGCGCCCATCGACCAATCGGGCGTTTCGAAACAGCGTGTCGGCAGTGCTCACTGGTCGTCTCCGGTTCGTCGCAATGGCGAGGCGATCGGGGCCCGATTCGTTTTCATCATGTTGGGACGATGCCATCGGGCAGCGCGCGCGAGAATGCGGCTATACCTCCGGCGGTGGTGATCCAGATCTCGTCACGCCGCGCCAGGATTGTCTGCAGGGCGCGCCGCAGCGGACGTAGGCGGTGCGGCTGGCCGACCAGATAGGGGTGCAACGCAATTCCCATGACGAGCGATTGCCTTTTCGACTGTGCCAGCATCTCCTCGAACGTCTCGGTGATCATGGCGGCGAACTGCTCGCCGGAGTCCTTGCGACCGACGATCGAAGGGATATCGTTCAACTCCTGCGGATAAGGCACTGAAAGGATGCGGCCGCCGTTCCGCGTCGAGAACCACACCGGCTGATCGTCCATGCACCAGTCGAGCAGGTACTCGTAGCCTGCTTCGGCCAGCAGATCGGGCGTGACCTGTGATTGCGAAATCCAGGGCCCCAGCCAGCCGCGCGGCGGCCGCCCTTCGGCTCGCGCGATGACATCGGTCGCTTCCGCGATCAATTGCCGCTCCTCGTCGGGCGCAAGCACACCCTGGCGCTCGGAATTGGTGCGGCCGTGACCGACAATTTCGTCGCCGCGGGCGCGAAATGCCTCCATGACTTCAGGGCAGTAGTGATAGATGCTGCTGTTTGCGAGCACCGACAGCGGCAGCTTCAGCTCGTCGAACAGCTCGATCAGGCGCCACACGCCGACACGGTTGCCATAGTCGCGCCAGGCATAGTTGAGGACGTCCGGATGCGGACCGCCGGGGCAGAGCTCGGCACCGAGCCCGTCGCCGAATGCGAAATGCTCGAGGTTGAGACCGACGTAGACGGCAAGCCGCCGCCCTTGCGGCCAATTGAAATCCGGGCGTTGCCCGATCGCGCTGTAGCGATAGCGTCCGTGAGCGGCGAGGACCGGTCCGACAGAATCCGAGCGCAGCACGGCTTCCCTGCGCGACAGGCGGTCGCCATCTTCCGCGATCGAGATCAACACGTCGCCGGCCTCGACATTCCTTGGGTCCATCGGAATTTTCCCCGCGCGGTTGATCGCTCGCTTGACATCGGAATATTTTTGAAGAAAGTTTTTACTTCCGTCAAGTCCGCGCATAAGCGGCAGCGGAGGAACTGGCGGCTTCGATGCCGAGGCCGCCATCAGCGGAGGAACACCGAACATGAACTTCAGGAGCATAGTTTCGTCCGGACCTGCGCGTCGTTGGCCGGCTTGGCACGCCGCTGCGACGATCCTGCTGGCCGCGTTGCCGTTCGCGTTCGGCGCGCGCGCGGCCGAACCGATCAAGATCGGCCTGGTGACCGCCCTGTCGGGACAGTCGGCGCGCGCCGGCGAGGCGCTCACCCGCGGAGCGACGATCGCCATCGAGGAAATCAATGCGAAGGGCGGCGTGCTCGGACGTCCGCTCGAGCTCGTCCGCCGCGACGACGAGAGCAATCCGGCCAAAGGGCTGATCGCGGCGCGCGAGTTGATTCAGCGCGAGAAGGTCGCGGTCCTGGTCGGCGGCCTCGACACGCCGGTCGAGCTCGCCATCGTGCCGTTCGTCAACAACGTCAAGGTGCCGTTCGTGGTGCCATGGGCCGCCGGGACCAACATCACGCGGAACGGCGCCCCGTCCAACTACGTGTTCCGCGTCTCGGCCATGGACGATGAGGTCGATAAGGCGATCGTCCAGTTCTCGCGCAAGACGTACAATGCGAAGAAGCCCGGGCTCATCCTGGTCAACAATCCCTGGGGCGAGTCGAACGAGCATGGCCTGAAGGCGGCATTGAAGGCCGCAGGAATCGAGCCTGCCGGCGTCGAGAAGTTTGAAGGCAACGACGTCGATGTCGTTTCCCAGCTGTCGCGGCTGAAGCAGGCGGGCGCCGATACGCTCTACCTGGTCGGCAACGTCGGACCGTCCTCCCAGGTGGTGAAATCGCTCGACCGTATGGGCTGGGCGCCGCCGATCGTCTCGCATTGGGGGCCGGCCGGCGGCCGCTTCACCGAGCTCGCCGGGCCGAGCGCGGAGAACGTGATCTTCGTCCAGACCTACAGCTTCTTCGGGAACTTGTCGCCGGTCGGCAAGCGGGTGATGTCGGCCCTTCAGGCGAAGTATTCGGACATCAAGGGGCCTGCGGACGTGACGCCGGCGGTTGGCGTGGCCAACGCCTACGACTCCATCCTGGTCATTGCGCGAGCGATCGAAAAGGCCGGTGGCACCGAACCGACCGCCGTCCGTGACGGCTTCTACGCCATCGATCGCGTGGATGGCTTGATCAAGACCTACGAGAAGCCGTTCGCGCAGGACAAGCACGATGCGCTGACGGCGGGCGACTACATCTGGGCGCGGTTCGAGGACAACCACATCATGCCGTTCGCACGGAACTGACCGCGCGAGATCGTCCGACAAACAAGCAGGGTGGTCATCGATGTCATTTCTTCCCGCGGTGATAACAGGACTGGCGCTTGGGAGCATGTACGGGCTGCTTGCGCTTGGCTTCCACGTTACCTACGCCGTCTCCGGCACGGTCAATTTCTCCCAGGGCAGCTCGATGACCCTGGGAGCCGTTGCCGGCTACTTCTTCCTCGTGCTGTGGGGCTGGCCGGCGGCGGCCGGCATTCCCTCCGTTCTGCTCGTCTGCGCGGTCTATGGCCTGCTGATTGAGCGCTTTGCGGTTCGGCCATTCGTGCAGCGCGGCTCCGACAACTGGCTGATGGCGACTGTTGCGGTCGGCATCATCGTCGACAATGTGATGATGTTCGTCTTCGGCAAGGAGCCGCGCAGCTTTCCGTCCGTCCTGGCGGCCAAGCCGATCCAGATCGTCGAGGGCGCGGGGGTCTATCCGTTGCAA
Organism: Bradyrhizobium sp. 33ap4; assembly: GCF_032654765.1. Taxonomy (NCBI): domain Bacteria; kingdom Pseudomonadati; phylum Pseudomonadota; class Alphaproteobacteria; order Hyphomicrobiales; family Nitrobacteraceae; genus Bradyrhizobium; species Bradyrhizobium sp. 33ap4. Next base: position 58,044 of record NZ_JAUMTJ010000002.1, read on the forward strand.
CTCCTGATTCCCGTGGTCGGATTGCTGCTGGCGCTGGCACTTCATCTGCTCAGTCGCAGGACGCGTCACGGCGTCGCCATGCTCGCGGTGGTCCAGAACCCGAACGCCGCGCGGCTGATGGGCATCAACGTCAGCGGCGCCATCGCGGCAAGCTACGCGGTCTCGGCGATGCTGGCCGGGGTTGCGGCGCTGCTGATCGCGCCCCTGTTCAACGTGTCCTCGGAAATGGGCACGCTGTTCGGCATCAAGGCCTTCGCGGCGGCGATCATCGGCGGTCTCGGCAGCGCCTGGGGCGTGATGCTGGCCGGGCTCTGCCTCGGCCTGATCGAGGTGTTCGCGACCAACTATCTGGGGTCGGTCTACACCCAGATCATCACATTCGCCTCGGTGATCGCGATTCTTGTCGTCCTCCCCCACGGGCTGCTCGGCCGAGCCGGAGTGAAAAAGGTATGACCTCTCGCGTCTCCGTTCTCGCCGCCGTCGCGGCACTCGCGGCCGCCATCCTCTATGCCGCCGTTGCCGACAGCTACGGCGTATTCCTGGTCGCGACCATCGCGCTGACGGCGATCGCTTGTATCGGCCTCAACGTGCTGCTCGGTCTCGCCGGGCAGATCTCGCTCGGCCACATCGGCTTCATGGCGATCGGGGCCTATACGACCGTGCTCCTGATGGAGAAGGCAGGGTGGCCCTATCTTGCGGCGACGGCTGCAGCGATTGCTCTTGTCAGCGTCGTCGGTGGTCTGCTCGCGATGCCGGCCTTGCGTGTGCGAGGTCCATATCTCGCGATGGTGACAATCGCCTTCGGCTTCATCGTCGAGCACGGCACGATCGAGTGGCGCGACCTCACGGGCGGCGGCAACGGCCTGATCCTGACCGCGCCGCCGGAGGTGTTCGGCTTTCCGCTGTCGGAGCGGCATTTGGCGATCGTGGGCGTCGTGCTGGTGTTCGCCGGCCTCATCCTGTTCGAGCGCCTGAAGCGGAGCGGCTGGGGCTACGCCATGCGTGCCGCCCGCGACACCGAGGTTGCGACGCGCTCGATCGGCATTGATCTCGTGCGGGTCCGCACCGTGGCGTTCATCATCTCGGCGGCAGCGATGGCGTTGGCGGGGGCGCTATTTGCGCCCCTCCAGGGCTATATCAGTCCAAGTTCGTTCCCCTTTCTGCAATCGATCCTGCTGCTGTTCGGCGTCATGGTCGGCGGCGCCGGCTCGGCGCTGGGGCCGGTGATCGGGGCGGCGCTCGTCGTGCTGCTGCCGGAAATGCTGTCCGATCTCGCGGAGTATCGTCTGCTTGCCTTTGGCGTGTTGCTCTTCGCCGTGCTGCGGGTCGTGCCCTCGGGCATCATGGGGCTGATCGAGCAATTCGCTGCAAGGTTCCTGCCGGCGGGATCGAAGGCCGATACGGGCGCGGGGGCCGTCGAGCCGGTCGCCGACCTCAGCATCGGAACCAGCAGCGCGTCGCGTCTTGACGTCGCAAACCTCTCGATCTCGTTCGGCGGTGTCCGCGCCGTGCAGGACGTCTCGTTTACCGCCGAACCCGGCACGGTAATCAGCGTCATCGGCCCAAATGGTGCGGGGAAAACCAGCGCGCTGAATCTGCTTTGCGGCTTCTACCGCCCGAAATCCGGCACTGTGAAGCTTGGCGACCGCGACGTCACCGGCTTGCCGTCGCACCAGCTTGCGCGTGTCGGAGTGGCGCGAACGTTCCAGACGACGCAGCTCTTCGGCTCGCTCTCGATCATCGAGAATGTCCTGCTGGCGGCGACGGCCGGCAAGCTCGGTAACATCGTGTCGGCGCTGCACAATGACGCGCAGGAGCGCCTTGCACGGTCGCTGTTGCGCTTTGCGGGTGTCGACGGCGATTTGAGCAGACGCGCGGACGCGCTGCCCCATGGTGAGAAGCGACTGGTCGAGATCGCGAGGGCGCTCGCCTTGCGTCCGAAGGTCCTGTTGCTCGACGAGCCGGCCGCGGGTCTTTCGAAGGGCGACAAGCAGCGGCTGACGGTTCTGCTCCGTCGCATCGCGGAGACCGGGATCGCGGTCATCATCGTCGAGCACGACATGCCGATGATCATGTCGCTAAGCGACCTCATCGTCGTTCTCGATGGCGGCAAGCGCATCGCGATCGGCGATGCGGCGGCGATCCGCAACGATCCGCTGGTCCGCAAGGCCTATCTCGGCGATGCGCCGTCGGGTGAGCGGCGCCGCGCGACGCGCCCGGCAAAACAAGGCACGGCGCTCGAAGTCCGCACGCTCGATGCCTTCTATGGCCTGTCGCGGGCGCTCGGTGGGATCGACCTTGCCGTCGCGCCCGGCGAGGCCATCGCCGTACTCGGCGCCAATGGAGCGGGCAAAACCACCCTGATGCGCTCGATTGCCGGTCTCGAACCACCGCGGTCGGTCGGCGAGATCCGGCTGTCCGGCGCCCGCGTCGACAAGATGCCGGCGCATATCCGCGCCAGGGCCGGCATCGTGCTGGTACCCGAAGGACGGCAGGTGTTTCCCGAGCTGACGGTGCGGCAGAACTTGCAGCTCGGCGCTTTCGCACGCAAGGGTCTCGAACTCGACGCGGAGATCGACGCGATGTTTGCCCGCTTTCCGCGCCTGAAGGAGCGTATCAACCATCGCGCGGGCCTTTTGTCGGGCGGCGAGCAGCAGATGCTCGCAGTCGCGCGTGGGCTCCTGACCGCGCCCAAGGTCTTCATGCTTGACGAGCCGTCGCTTGGACTGGCGCCGCTTGTCGTCGACGAGTTGTTCGCCTCGTTCGAGCAGCTTCGCGTCGAGGGGATGACCCTGATCGTGGTCGACCAGATGGCCGGGCAAGCCCTTGCGCTTGCCGACAGGGCCTATCTGCTTGAGACCGGCACCATCCTGAAGAGCGGTGCGGCCGAAATCATCGCGGAGGATCCCTCGCTTGAAGCCGCCTATCTCGGCGGAGAGGCCCACGGGAGTAGCGTGCCGCGAACCGCCGTGCTCACGTCCTGACGCCATGGTTGCGCAGCGGGAGATCGGTGTGATGCGGCTAGGCAATACGTTTCGCGACCTGCCCGGCGCGCCCGTGTCTGAACGATTCGACGGCGGTGCCGTAATCGAGGTCGGCGTGCTTGCGCGCCGCGCGCTGCGCAGCGGACGGCGCGGCCGTATTGCGGCGGTGTTCGAGCGCAGCCTTTATGCGGTGCTCGACGATTGCTGGATCTGCATCGGTGTCAAAGACCTCGGCTCCGGCCCGCTGCATCTTCGGTGCACCGGGATCGAGCCGCGGCTGCTCGTTCCAGGACAAGAGGTTGCGATCGTCGACACGATGCTGCTCGTCGACGGTATGCGGTTTGCCGGTTTCGAGACGGCCTCCGTATGGGCGCCGCCGCCGTCGCCGGAATGGACGCTCGACAGTTTGCGGGTAGGGCTTGCGATGGTCGATCAGGTCTGGCGTCGCTTGCCGGTCGAGCAGGGGCTGGCCGCCTCGGGTGGCGCGGAGCCGCCCACAAGGCCGTCGCGGGTGCTCGCTGCCGCGGCGCCGGCGCTCGCCGCGCTCAAGCAATTGATCGAGGCCGGGCTTCGCGGAGAGCGATGCGTACCGCGTGACTACCCGGAGATCGTCGAATTGATCGGACTTGGTCCCGGGCTCACGCCATCCGGCGACGACTTGATCGGCGGCGCGCTGGTCGCGCTCGCCAGCCTCGGCCGTCTCGCGACGCGCGACGCGCTGTGGAAGACCTGTCGCGCGCATCTCGGCCGGACCAATCAGATCAGTGCCGCCCACCTGCACAGTGCCGTGCTTGGCTTCGCGGCGGCGGCGCTCCATGAAGCCATCGACGCGACGATTGGCGGACGGGTCGATCGTATCAAGTCCGCGGTCGCGGCGCTGTCGCGGATCGGGCAAAGCTCTGGACTGGATGCGTTTGCAGGTGCGCTGATGGTGTTGCGCGCGATCGAGTGCCGGCTGCTCAACGACAGCGCGCTGCATCATGCCGGCCTCACCGGCAACGGCCCGCCGACGCGATCAATCGCACGGGCCTAAACGATCATGCGACACAACGGGAATTCGGACGACAGGTTGCATGTTTGACAAAGTAAAAACCTTCTTACTAAGATCGATGATCGGATCTCGGGAGGCCGCAAGTGGTGACCAAGCAGGAAGGGACGCCGAGCGGGCGTTTGTTGATGAGCAAGCCGAGCGTGGTGAACGTCGGGCTGGCAGGCTTTGTGAAGGACTTGCGGGACTGCGATGTCGAGGTCGTACAGGTCGACTGGACGCCTCCTGCCGACGGCGATCCCAAAATGGCGGCACTGCTCGCCAAGCTCGGTACGTGAGAGCGCGGCCATGAAGCTGATCGAAGACGCCAACAAGCAGGCGCTGGCCCGCATCCTCGAGGGTGAGCCCAGGCTGATCGATATCGTTCCGGCACGCGACGTGCTGGAAGGGTTGAAGGAACGCATGATCCTTCATGCCGGGCCGCCGATCACCTGGGACCGAATGTGCGGTCCGATGCGTGGCGCGGTGGCAGGCGCCATCGTGTTCGAAGGCTGGGCTCCGGATCTTGAAGCCGCCTTCGAACTCGCGGCCGGCGGCGGCGTCGCCTTCCACCCCAATCATCATTTCGGCGCGGTTGGTCCGATGACCGGCATGACCACGGTCTCCATGCCGGTGTTCGTCGTCGAGAACGTCAAATACGGCAACCGCGCCTACTGCGCCATCAACGAGGGCCTTGGCAAGGTCATGCGCTTCGGCGGCAATGACGATAGCGTGCTGGCCCGCCTCGGCTGGCTGCGTGATGTATTCGGCCCGGTGCTGGCCAGGGCGATCCGCGCGCATGGCGGGATCGACCTGAAGGCGATCATCGCGCGCGGGCTCTCGATGGGCGACGAAATGCACCAGCGCAACCTGGCTTGCTCCAGCGTGTTCCTGCGCGAGATCGGGTCGGCGTTGGCGCGCACTTCGAGCGACAACGAGGTTCTCGCAAGCTGCATTGGCTTCATCGCGCAGAACGATCAGTTCTTTCTCAACATCGCGATGGCGATGGGCAAGGCGCTGACCGATCCCGCCAGCGGGATTCGCGGTTCGACGGTGGTGACCGCGATGTGCCGCAACGGAACCGACTTCGGGGTCCGCGTCAGCGGATTGGGCGATCGCTGGTTCACGGCGCCGGTGGAAATGCCGGAAGGGCTCTATTTCCCGGGCTATTCGCGCAAGGATGCCAATCCCGACATGGGCGACTCTGCGATCGTCGAGACGGTCGGGCTTGGTGGCTTCGCGATGGCAGCAGCTCCGGCAGTTGCCGGCTTCATCGGCGCTGGCGCACCGTCGTCGGCGGGCAATTTCACGCGGGCAATGAGTGAAATCACCGTCGGGCAGAATCCGGAATGGACGATCCCCGCGCTCGACTTTGCCGGCGTGCCGACCGGCATCGACGTTCGCCTGGTGGTGGATACCGGCCTTGCACCGGTCATCAACACCGGCATCGCGCATCGCGAGCCCGGCATCGGCCAGGTCGGCGCCGGCGTGGTGCGGGCGCCGATGGCCTGCTTCCGGCAGGCCGTCCTCGCCATTGCGGAAGATCTGGGGGTGTCATGAGCGCGTTTGTCCTGAACGAAATTCGCAAGGGCTTCTATCTCGACTCGGTGGCGTTGATGCGGTTGTCGCGGGAGGTCGCGTCGGCGGCGGGCGTCGTCGAAGCCGCGCTGATGATGGGCACGCCGTCCAACCAGGCGATCCTGCGCAACGCCGGATTGCTCGACGGCGAGGTGATCGCGCAGGGCAATGATCTGATCCTAGCAATCAAAGCCGAAAGCGAAGCGGCGGCACGTGCCGCGCTTGCCGAAGCGCAAAAGGCGCTCGACCGTCCCAAGACGAGCAGCACCGGCGAAGCAGCGTGGCGGCCGCGCAGCATTGCCGCGGCCGTCAAGGCCGCACCCGCCGCCAACCTCGCCCTGATCTCCGTTCCCGGCGAGTTCGCCGCGGCGGAAGCGCGCAAGGCGCTGAACCGCGGACTTCATGTCCTGATGTTCAGCGACAATGTCTCGATTGCGGATGAATTGTCGCTGAAACAGCAGGCACGCGAAGCGGGCCTCTTGATGATGGGGCCGGACTGCGGCACGGCGGTCATCGGCGGCGCGCCGCTCGCCTTCGCCAACCGACTGAAGCGCGGCAGGATTGGGATCATCGGCGCATCCGGGACCGGGACGCAGGAGGTGTCGTGCCTGCTGTCCGAGGCGGGCGAAGGCATTTCCCACGCTATCGGCGTCGGCGGACGGGATTTGAAGAAGGAGATTGGCGGCATCACGACATTGATGGCGATCGACGCCCTCGATGCCGATCCCGAGACCGATCGCGTCGTGCTCATCTCCAAGCCGCCCCATCCGGACGTCGCCAGGGCCGTGCTTGGCCGGATCGGCCGGAGCTCGAAGCCCTACACAGTGTGCTTCATCGGCGCCGCCGCGGCGGACCTGCCGCCAAATGCACGCTTTGCGACTACATTGACGGAAGCGGCCGAAAAAGTCCTGGGCAACGGCCGGAGCATTGGCGGCAAGTTCGACGCTGCCGCCGTGGCTGCGCGTTTGCCGCCGCGACGCAAGGCGGCGCAGCGGATCGAAGGGCTGTTCGCCGGCGGCACGCTCTGCGCCGAGGCGCAGGTGATCCTTGCCGCGGGCGGTCGCAAGGTGGCATCGAATGCCGCCATTCCCGGCGTCCCGCATTTCAGCGACCCGGAAGCGCAGGGGAGGGACCGCATCGTCGACCTCGGGGCCGACGAATATACCCAGGGCCGGCCGCATCCGATGATCGATCCCTCGGTGCGCGACGATGCGTTGCGGGCGGCGCTGGCCGATCCCGCGGTCGCCGTCATCCTGCTCGATCTCGTGATCGGATACGGCGCACATGACAATCCGGCAGCGCATCTTGCGGCTGTCGCGGCGGGCCGCGCGGATGACGCGCCGGTCCTGGTTGCGTCAGTGACGGGGACCGAGCTCGATCGCCAAGTGCGTTCGGCGCAGATCAGGCTGCTCGAGGACGCCGGCATCGTGGTGGCGCCGTCGAATGCCCAGGCCTGCGACCTTGCTCTCGCTTTTTCCGTCAACGACGTCAGGATGCCGCGCTATGCGAACACTCAATGAGGTCCCGCGCCGTCTCGTGATCGCGATCGGCGGCAATGCCGTCCACCCCGAAGACATCAGCGGCACCTCGGACGAGCAGAAGGCGGTCGCCCAGCATACGGCCGAGGCGCTGCTGCCGCTCGCCGAACTCGACAACGAACTGGTGATCACCCACGGCAACGGGCCGGTGGTGGGCAAGATCATGATGCGCCAGATGCTGACGATGAGCCGGATCCCGCCGATGTCGATGGACATCTGCGTCGCGCACAGCCAAGGTGGCATCGGCTATCTTCTGATGCAGGCGATTGAGAACGTCTTGCGCGCGCATGGCAACGGCCGGCACGTCGCCAGCCTGCTGACCCAGGTCGAGGTCGACGCCAACGATCCCGCCTTCGCCAATCCGACCAAGTTCGTCGGACCGTTTTTCACCGAGCAGGAAGCCCAGCTCATCAGCGCCGAGTTGAACTGGAAAATGCGCGAGGACTCCGGGCGTGGCTGGCGCCATGTCGTGCCGTCTCCGAAACCCAAACATGTCTGCGACATTTCGCTGGTCGACGCGCTGGTCAAGCGCGGCACGATCGTCATCGCAGGCGGCGGCGGCGGTATGCCCGTGATCCGCGACGAACGGGGCGTGCGCACCGGCGTGCCGGCAGTGATCGACAAGGATCTGACCTCGGCCCATATCGCCAACGTGCTTGGCATCGAGGAACTGCTGATCCTGACCGCGGTGCCCCGCGTCGCGATCAATTTTGGCAAGCCCGACAAGAGGGAGCTGGATCAGGTCAGCCTGGCGCAGATCAAGGCCTATCATCGCGAGGGCCATTTTCCGCCGGGAAGCATGGGGCCCAAGGTCGATGCCGCCATCCGCTTTCTCGAAGGTGGTGGAAAGCGCGCGATCATCAGCCATCTTAATTGCGCAATGGGCGCGCTGACCGGCGAGACCGGGACCCACATCGTTCCCTAGCGCTCGTCAGATGCGATGGCGGCGCCATTGATGATGGCCGCCGGGATCTGCCCGGCGGCGATGTCGGTCGGCCGCGAGCACAGGTCCGGATCTATGCCGCTCCGCTCGGGCTGCTGCGCGCCTATTTCAGCATCGCCGCGACGTTGTCCTTCGTCACAACGTGGAGACCGGTGTGGATCGGCGGCACCTTCTGGCCCTTCTTGATGGCAAGCAGCGTGTCCATCGCTTTCTCGCCCATTTCGAACGGGCGCTGGCCGATCAGCGCATTGGCGTAACCCTCTTTCAAAAGCTCAAGCTGCATCTTGAGGGTGTCGGCCACGACGAGCGTGAACTTGCCGGCGTCCATGTCCTTCTTGCTCTTGCTGGCGAACGCCTTGAAGCCTTCGGGCGCGAACATCGGCCAGCCACCGACCGGGATGATGGCTGCAAGGTCGGGAACAGCGGTGCGCAGATCGGTCATCTGCTGAACGCTGAGCGCGGGATTGTCGTTGCAGAAGGTCGGCGAGCCCCCGACCTCGGTCCACTTCGAGCCCTTGAGTGCCTCACGCACGCCGTCGACCCGCTCGGCCAGGTTCTCCGCACCCGGCCCGCCGGAGATCATCGCGTATCTGCCGCCATCAGGCCGCAGCTTCAGCAATTGCTTGCCGAGCGCGAGGCCGAACTCCTTGTTGTCGGTGCCGATATAGGCAATCCGCTTCGAGCTCGGCGCGTCCGAGTCGAAGGTGATGACGGGAATGCCGGCTGCACTTGCCGCCTCGATCGACTTGGTCATCGCGGCAACGTCGGCAACCGAGATGGCCAGGCCATCCACCTTTTGAGTGACGAAATCCTGGATGATCTGCGCTTGCGTCGCCGGCTCGTGCTCGACAGGACCCTTGTAGATGCATTCGATGTTGCCGAGCTCCTTGGCGCGTTTCTGGCAGCCGTCGCGCGCGAAATCGAAGAACGGGTTGTTCATGGCCTTGGGCACGATCACGAATCTGTAGCTCTGGGCCAGGCCAGACGTTGCCATCATGGCGAGGACCGCAGCGGCAAGAAGTGCCTTTCTCATTGTTTCCTTCCACATTTCTTATCGTGCCTATCCGTTCAAATCTGCGGCTCCGGGAGGCGGATAGGCGGACATCCATGATCCTCCAGGACGAACTCTTCAGGCCATGTTTGCCGGCGCCGATCCCAGCCAGCCCGAGACGATGATGCCCTGCAGACCCGCCGCGAGCGCACAGATCACGTAGATCTCGATCTTCACCCGGACGACCGAGATGCCGGTCAGCGCGGCCGCCTTCTCGTTGCCGCCGACGGCAAAGACGTGGCGGCCGAAACCAGTGTGATGCAGCACGACCGCCATCGCCAGCGCGAGAACCACAAGATAGATGAACGGCGCCGGCATGCCGAACACAACGCCGGATGTCAGCGTGTAGAAATATTCGGCGTCGGGGCCGCCGGGAAAACTGCCGCGGCCGTTGGAGACGACGTAGCCGAGGCCGCGCACGATCGAGAGCATGCCGAGCGTCGTGACGAACGGCGACAGTCCAAGCACCGCGATGCAGAAGCCATTGACGAGGCCGACAATCAGCGCGACGCCGAGCCCCGCCAGAACCGAGACGAGCAGAATCAAGCCGGGCATATTGGCAATCACGGTCTTGCCGTCAGGGGCTAAATGCACGAACCACTCCGCGCCGGGCATGCCCGGTGTCGAGACGTGCGTCATCACCATTGAGGTGGTCATCGCTGAAAAGCACATCACGGAGCCGACCGAGAGATCGATGCCGCCCGTGATGATGACGAAGGTCATGCCGAGCGTGGCGATGGCGATGAAGGAAAAGTTCTTCGCCACATTCTGTATGTTGCCTGCGGTCAGGAAATAGGGGCTGGCGAAGTTCATCAGCACGAACAGCGCCGCCAGCGCCAGCAGGACGTTGCCGGTCTGCGAGCCAAACAGGCCGCTGCGCCACCATCTGGCCTTGCCGACATTGGTGAAGGTGAGGGGAGATTCCAGGGGCGTGGCCATCACGCAGCCTCTTTCGCTCCCGTGATGAGGGAGGTGACTTCCTCGGGGCTGGTGTCGCCGATCGCCTTGTCGGCGCGCTTCTCGCCGCGCCGTATGACGACGACGCGGTCGCAGACAGCGAACACATCGGGCATGCGGTGCGAGATCAGCATGACCGCGACGCCCTGTTCCTTCAGGCGATGGATCAGGCCGAGCACCTGCTCGACCTGGCGAACCGAAATCGCGGCAGTCGGCTCGTCCATCATCACCAGCCTGGCGTTGGAGAGCCGCGTCCGCGCGATCGCGACCGCCTGGCGCTGGCCGCCGGACATCTGCTTGACGAGATCGTGCGGGCGGGTCTCCGAGCGCAGCTCGCCGAACAGCTCCAGCGCGCGCGCTGCCATCGTCTTGTGGTCGAGCAAGGCGAATGGGACCAAGCTTGCGCTTGAGCTCGCGGCCGAGGAAGACATTGGCCGCCGCAGTGAGATTGTCGGCGAGTGCGAGGTCCTGGTAGACCACTTCTATGCCGACCGCACGGGCATCGATCGGACGGGCGAAATGAACCGCCTTGCCGTCAAAGCGGATCTCGCCGTGACTTGGCGGAAAGTTGCCGGCAATGATCTTGACGAGCGTCGACTTGCCGGCGCCGTTGTCGCCCATCAGGCCGACCACCTCGCCGGGCGACACGCGGAGGTCGACGCCATGCAACGCGCGAATGGCGCCGAACTCCTTGCCGATGCCCTTCAACTCCAGGACCGCTAGCCCGGCGTCGTGAGGGGTTACCATGGCTGGCTTTGCTCAAGCATGCTGGCCACCTCCGCTCAGAAGTGCACCAGCGTGCGCAGACCGAGAATCCAGGCGTTGTCGGTCTTCACGCCGGCGGCATTGTACCCGCGCCCGCCAGGATGCATCACATACTGGGCGTCGAACTTCAGGTTCATCCAGCCCGTCGCCTGCCACCCGTACCAGGCTTCGATCGGAACTTCGTTTCCTCCGGCGTTGGGCGTGAGCGCAGCGGTATTCACATGGGTCGTACCGACCGCAAAGCCGACTTCGTCCTCCGAGCGCGAGGCGAACGTTCCGGTGTGCCTGAAGCCGAATGCAATCTGGTAATCCTGGTACGACGTGCGGTGGTCGGCGACGGTCGTATTGAGGAAGGTGTACCAGCCCTGTGCCTTGGGACCTTCAACCGTCAGCCGCTGCAGGATCGATTCATAGACGCCATAACGACCGCGCGAATCTCCGAGATTCTGGTCCGAGACGCCGCCGGTGCCCGGAGAGATCGCAATGATCCCCGGCAGGCCGCCATCAATTGTCGATGCGCTGTCATACCAGCCGCCAAATCTCCAGGTCCCGTTCAACGGACCGCTCGGCGCCCAGACCACCTCGACCGGCACCAGAACGCCCGAGGCGGGGCTAGAGCCGGGGACACCCGGCAGGAAGTAAGTCACGGAGTCCGACGTCGTCAGGTAGTTCGGGTTGGCGTCGTAGACGCCGACCGAGAGCTGCCATTCCTTGGCGAAGTTGTAGTGCACCACACCGGCCCATTGGCTCACCGGCCAATTGTAGATGTAGCCACCCTGGATGTTGCCGGGCTGGCCGCCGCAGAAGGTCAGGTTGATGAACTCGCAGAGACCAAAGAAGAAGTCGGAGCCGACCGGAAGACGGCCGCCCTTGAGCTCAAGGCGATCATCGAACAGCTTCTGCGAGTAGTAGAGTTCGGTCAGGCGAAGAATGCTGCCGCGGCCGAACACTTCGTTGGTCAGCTGCAGCGCCGGAATTCCCGCCTCGTCATTCAGGTTGCGGCCGAAGCGGTCGACCAGCGTGAGGCCAACCGTGCCGCCATGGATGCCGGCAAGTTTTGCCATGTCGAACTTGGCCTGAAAGAAAAGCTGTCCGGCTTGGGTCGCGGTGTTCCTGTTGCCGCCCGACAAATTGCCGACGGCTTCGTCGCCCAGTGTCAGGGCCAGCGAGATCCCTCGCTCCTTTAGTTGCGTCCTGCCGAGATCGCCGAACAGATATGGTCTTGTCCAGAAGTCATCGGTCTCGGTGTAAGGCACCGGCGGAGCCTTCGACATGAGATCGGCCGCATGCGCGCCGCCGCCGCTGAACAGAGATAACAACGCCAACGCCATCCCCACGCCGCACGCCCGCGCGGTGTTTACAGACCTAAGTGACATTTTCTGCACTCCCAGCGTCCCCGGCTTTGTCTATTTTTGTGCCACGTTCCCGCCCAAAGCCCTTCAGCGGGGAACGCGATAGTTTCAATTCATCGCTCTATCAATCAGAGATAGAATATGCGCACGCAAAGCCCTCCGAGACGGTCGCGAGGGTCTGCCTGCGGCTCACTGGGCCAGGCTTGCTGCGCCAAATTGGATACGAGCGCCGCGAGCTTGATCGATCTTGCGCCTCGAACTCCTTCCCCTCGTTCCTCTACTCAAGCCGCCGCGACCATATTCCCGGTCCGGGTTCTTCCTTTTCGAGTTGTCATGCCTGATCGCCCGTCGTCGTCGGCAACGCAGCCGCGCTATGCGAAGCTGCGCCTTGCAGAATTGTGCTTTCCTTCGATCTTGGTGCAGTGCGGGCGAGGCCTGCGAGCGCGGCCTTGCGCCGTCGACGGGCCTGCAATTGCTGATCCGCCAGCACACCGATCAGGATCACGGTCCCCATCACCGCGAAGTTCAGCGAATTGGGAATGCCGAGGATGTTCACGAGGTTCTGCAGCACCTGCAGCAACGCCGTCCCGAGCACGATGCCCAGAATGGAGCCCTCGCCGCCGCGCAGGCTGCAGCCGCCGAGGACGGCCGCCGCGATCGCATAGAGTTCGTAGAAGTTGCCGAAGGAACTCGGAGAAACCGAGTTGGTGTAGAACACAAACATCACGGTCGAGACGCCGGCGAGCCCGCCGCTGATGACATAGGCGGTGGCGATCACGAGATTGGTGTTGATGCCGGAGAAGCGCGCCGCTTCCTCGTTCTTGCCCACGGCATAAAGCAGGCGCCCGTAGACCGAGCGGTGCAGCAGCACGCCGAGGATCAGCGCAAGGATGATCAGGAAGATGAAGGTGTTCGGGATGCCCGCAATATTACCGGAGGCGATGTTGCTCAGCGTGCTCGCCTCGTCACCGTAGCCGAAGCCGCGTGTCGAATCGCTGGTGTAATAGCGCGCGGCGCCGCGATAGATCAGCAGGCCGCACAGCGTTACGATGAAGGGCTGCATTTTCAGCCGCGTGATCAGGAAGCCCTGGATGCCGCCCAGCGCAAGCCCGCCCATCAGGACCAGCAGCAGCGCAAACGGCCAGGGCACCTGATAGGTCGTCAGCAGGTCGATGAAGATGACGCCGAGCAGCGCGAACATCGAGCCGAGCGAAAGATCGATTCCGCCGGTGATGATGACGAGGCCTTCACCGAGCGCGAACACGCCGAACAGGCCGATCAGATTGGCCATGTTCAGCAGATTCACGAACGACAGGAAGGCCGGATTGATCGCGCCGGTGATGGCGGAGATCACCGCCAGCAGCAAGAACAGGCCGAGTTCCTTCTTCATCATGGCGCAGCGGCCTCCATGGTTTCGAGCGGTTGGCCGACCGCCAGCCTCAACACGTTGTATTCGCTGAACTGGTCGCGCTCGATCACGCCGCTGACACTGCCTTCATGCATCACCGCCACCCGGTCGGAGACGCCGATCACTTCCTCCATGTCCGAGGAGATCATCACGATCGCGACGCCCTGGTCGGCGAGGCTGCGCATCAGCGCGTAGATCTCGCTCTTGGCGCCGACATCGATGCCGCGGGTCGGCTCGTCGAAGAACATCACGCGCGGCTGCATGGAGAGCCACTTGCCCAGCACCACCTTCTGCTGGTTGCCGCCGGAGAGCGTCACGGCTTCGATGTCGATGCTCGGCGCCTTGATGGACAGCCGCCTGGCCTGGTCTTTGGCGATTCTGCACTCGGCCGCGCCGTTGACCAGCCACATCCGCGCATGATCCAGCAGGCTCGCGAGCGTCACGTTCTCCCGGATCGGCAGTTCCAGCACCAGGCCGGATTTCTTGCGATCCTCCGGCACCAGGTAGATCCCTTGCCTGATCGCGTCACGCGGCGAGGCGACGCCGACCGGGGCGTTGTCGATCCGGATCTCGCCGCCCAGCAGCGGATCGACGCCGAACACCGCGCGGGCAAGCGAGGTGCGGCCGGCGCCGACGAGCCCGGCGAGGCCGAGGATCTCGCCGCGCCGCACCGACAGATTGATCTGTCGGTCGGGAAAGGCAGTGGTCACGACGCCGGCGATATCGCAGCCGCCCGGCTGCGGCGTGCAGGACGGCGGTGTATATAGCGCCTTCAGGTCGCGGCCGATCATCAGCCTAATCATGGCGGCGTGGCTGAGTTCGTCGCGCGCCAATTCCCCCACCGTGCGCCCGTCGCGCAGCACCACGACGCGATCGGCGCAGCTCATGATCTCGCCGAGCCGGTGAGAGATGTAGATCACCGAGATGCCGTGCGTCTTCAGGTCGGCAATTACCTCAAGCAGCCGCTCCGTCTCCGAAATCGTCAGGCTGGAGGTCGGTTCGTCCATGATGATGACGCGGGCGTCGATCGAGAGCGCCTTGGCGATCTCCACCATCTGGCGCTCCGCGATCGACAAATTCTCGACCAGCGTGCCCGGCGTGAAATCGGCGCCCAGCCGTTCCAGCAGCGGCATCACGCGGGCGTGCATCTGCACATTGTCCACCAGCTTCAGCGGGCCGCCGGCCAGCTTCTCGCGTCCGATGAAGACATTGGCCGCGACGTCGAGATTCTCGAACAGGTTCAGTTCCTGGTGCACGAAGGCGATGCCACATCGCGTCGCCTCGGTCACCGTCATCCGGGCGTGCTCGGTGCCGCCGATGCGGATCACGCCGGTGCTCGGCGCGATCACGCCGGCCAGCACGCGCATCAGCGTCGATTTGCCGGCGCCGTTCTCGCCGATCAGGCCCAGCACCTCGCCGCGATTGACGCGCAAATTGACGTCGTCGAGCGCCCTGACGCCGGGATAGGTCTTGCTGATTCCGCTGAGTTCCAGCAGCGTTTCCGCCATTCGCATGTCCTCCTGCACAACGCCCGGCGGCCTGTGGCGGCCGGGCGTTGAAGCCGACTGAAGTTACTTCTTGAGCAGTTCCTTCAGATGTGCGGCGAACTCCGCGACGTTGGTCTTGCTGATCACCTTGGTCGGCACGATCAGCTTGCTGTCCTTCGGAATCCAGGACTTGTCGCCGTTCAGCGTCTTGATGATGTTGGTGGCGGAGAGATAGCCGAACTCGTAGGGCTGCTGCACGACCGTGGATTCGATCGTGCCGTCGGAAATGCCGCGCAGCGTCCGCTGGTCCTCGTCGAAGCCGACGATCTTGACCTTGCCGGCCTTGCCTGCGGCCTTCACCGCGTCATAGATCAGCGGCGTCTCGTAGCTCCATAGGCCGGACAGCAGCGCGATGTCGGGATATTTGACGAGCACGTTCTCCATGTTCGCCTTGGCCTTGGCGAAGTCCACCTGGTCGGTGAACACGTCGACCAGTTCGACCTTGGTGCCGGCGATCGCTTCCTTGATGCCCTGCACCCGCTCGCGGGCTTGTCGGCGTCCATCGTTCCGACGAACAGCGCGATCTTGCCGCCGTTCGGCAGCGCCTTCTTGATCTCCTCGCCGGCCTGCCGCCCTGCCGCGACGTTGTCGGTGCCGATATAGGCGAGGCGATTGCTCTGCGGCGCGTCGCTGTCCGTGGTGATCAGCACCGTCTTGGCCGCAACCTTGTTGAGTTCTTCGGTTGCATGCGGTGCATCGTCGACCGAGATCGAGATACCGGCGACGCCGCGCACCAGCAGATCGTCCAGTTCGCGCCGCTGGCCGGCCGCCGTCCCTTCATTGGTGACGATCAATTCGATATTGTAGTCCGGGTGCTCCTTCTGCGCCTTCTCAAGCCCACGGCCCGCGATGGTCCAGAAGTCGGCCGCGACATTGGTCACCAGCGCGATGGTCTTTTTCTGCTGTGCCTGTGCTACCCCCGTCGCCATGGCGCGCGCGGCAGCGCCCGCCATGAGCGGCACGATCAATTTTCTGGTTGAGACATTCATATGCACCTCCCTGTCGACAACCCCGGTGAGGGGATTTCACGCCCGGCGCTTTTCACGCCTTATTTTATTCACGCAACTAATAAATTAGCGCGACAAAATGTCCAGTCAAGGATGTTCATGATCACGCCTTCACCCAATAATAGTATAGGGGTGATGTTTTCCAGTCGCTATCCGCGTTTTTTGACCCGCAAAACGAGTAGCCTGCGTTGAATAATTTCATCAAGAGAATTAAAAAGCGCAATATGAACGAACAGCCCGAGCCGTTGAGACGTGCTTCGAGCCTGGCCCGCGGATCGAACCCCGGCCGTCTCGTCGAGGTCCTGCGACGCCAGGGGCCGTTGCCGCGGGTCGAGCTCGCACGCAGCACGGGCCTGAGCTTCCCCGCCATTTCGGCCATCACGTCGAAGCTGATGGCGGAGGACCTGCTGTGCGAAGCCGAGACAGATGCGGCGACGCTGTGGCCCGACGACGCCGACGAAGAGGACGCGGATGGTGGCCGTCGCCGCGGCCGGCCGGCAGTCCTGCTGACCCTGAATCCCGAATTTGGCCGCATCATCGCGGTCTCGCTGCGCATGAATCTGGTCGAGACACTGATCGCCGATTTCAGCGGCTCCGCCCTGGCGCAATCGCGACTTGAACTCGCGACGCGCGCGCTCGATGCAAGCGCACTATGCGAGCTCGTGATCGCACAGATCGACGCCATGCTTGAGGCGACCGCCACGCCGCGACATCGCTTGCTCGGAATCGGAATAGCGCTGCAGGGCATCGTCGACGGCGATACCGGCCGGCATCTGTGGAGCCCGGCGCTGTCGATCACCGACGTCGATCTTGCCAAGCCGATCCACCAGGCGTTCGCTGTCGAAGTCGTGATGGCGAACGACGCGGTCGCGGTCGCGCTGTCCCTCGCTGCCGCCGAACCGGCACTGGCGCAGGGCCTCACGGCCACGATCATGGTGGGCCACGGCGTCGGCATGGGCATCATTGTCGACGGTGAAGCGCGCTGGGGTGCCGGCGCGGGCAGTGAGATCGGTCATGTCAAATTGGCGCTGAACGGCCCGCAATGCCGCTGCGGTCAGCGCGGCTGCATCGAGGCCCATCTTGCCGACTATGCGCTTTACCGCGATGCCCGCACCTTTCTCGACCTGCCGCCGGCGGCGTCGCAGCAACCGTCCGAGGCGCAGATGGCTCTGTTGCGCGATCGGGCGCGGAGCGGCGATTCCCGTCTCGAGCACTTGTTCCAGCAGGCGGGTCACGCGCTTGCCGAAGCGGTCGCCACGACGATATCGGTGCTGCGCCCGCATCATGTCATCCTCGCAGGTCCCGGCCTGCAGGCATTCGACATGATGCGCAGTGCCTATGAGGAGAGGCTCGACCAGGCGGTGCTGCCGTGGCTGCTCAAGTCCACGGCAATATATGTGCGTCCAAGCGAGTCGGCGACCATCGTCGACGGCATGGTGCGGCGGACGCTGCGGGTCGTGGACCGCAGCCTCATGGAGACAACCGAGTGAACCTCGGAATCTGTGGCCCTTTTGCCTGAGCCGCAGCAACGCAACCGACGCCCTTCAGGCGCCAATATCGAGAGGATGCCAATGCAGGGCGCCATCTATCCAAGTCTCAAGGACCGGACCGTACTGGTCACCGGCGGCGGTTCCGGCATCGGCGAGGCGATCGTCCGCCGGTTCATCGGCCAGGGCGCGCGGGTCGGATTCATCGATATCGATCTGACGTCGTCGGAGCAGCTACTGTCCGATCTCGGGGCACAAGCCCGCGTGCACTTCGAACATGCCGATCTGCGCGACATCGGCGCGCTGCGGCGCGCGGTCGCCGGCATCCGCGAGGCGCTCGGGCCGGTCACCATCCTGGTCAACAATGCGGCCCGCGATGATCGTCACGCGATCGAGGACGTCACACCGGAATTCTGGGACGAGCGGATCGCCGTCAACCTGAAGCACCAGTTCTTCAGCGCTCAGGCGGTCGCGCCGGACATGAAGCAGGCAGGGGGCGGTTCGATCGTCAACATCGGCTCGGTGAGCTGGGTGATCGGCCAGGGCAACATGCCCTGCTACACAACGGCCAAATCAGCCGTTCAGGGCCTCACCCGGGCGCTAGCCCGCGATCTCGGGCCGCACAACATACGGGTCAATTCCATCCTGCCCGGATGGATCATGACCCAGCGGCAGCAGGATCTGTGGTTGACGTCTGAAGGCGTGGCCGAACTGATGCAGCGCCAATGCCTCAAGCGCAAGCTCGTGCCTGATGATATCGCCCGCGTCGTGCTGTTCTTCGCCGCCGATGACAGCGGTGCCTGCACCAACCAGAGCCACATCGTTGATGGTGGCTGGGTCTAGCGCTTCAGGTAATCCGGCAAGGTAAACCCGTCATAGAAGCGGTCGGACAGGATCGTGGTCTTGAACGTCTGTGATTTGTAGCCGGCGACGATGTCCTGCGCCCACGGCGAGCCCGCATTGGCCTGCTTCACCGCGACCACATTGATATAGGGCGTTGTCATCTTCTCCAGGGCGAATGCATTGGTCAGCTTCAAGCCGCTGTAGATCGCGAAGTTGCCCTGGATGGCGGCGAAATCAACGTCATCGAGCGCGCGCGGCGCCTGTGCCGCTTCCAGCGGCACGATCTTGATGCCGCCGGGGTTCTTGATCACGTCGAGTTCGCTGACATCGACCGGCTTGGAGTCGCGAATCTCGACGAGGCCGAGATCGCGCAGGATCCAGAGCGCACGCTGCAGATTGACGGGATCGTTGGGCACGGCCACGGTCGAACCGGGCTTGATCGGCGAGCCGACCGGGTGCTTCTTCGAGTAAAGCCCCATCGGGGGCGTCGGGACGTGGACGATGCCGACGAGGTCGGTTTGCTGCCGCTCGTTGTACGAGTTCAGGAAGATCGTGTGCTGCATGACGTTGGCGTCGATCTCGCCCTTGAACACTGCATTATTGGCTTCCAGCCCGGTCGAAAACTCGACATAGCGGATACGGTAGCCCTTCTTCTCGAGTTCCGGCGCGACGCCAACCTTGAATTCGTCGATGTAGGGGCCCGGCACGAAGCCGACTTTCAGATCGGATTTGGCTGATGTCTCCGCGTGCAGGGCGGCGCCGGTCAGAGCACCGAGAATGAGCAGGGTCGAAACGAGCAGGACGCGCGCAGTGGTCATTGAACTCTCAAATCCTCAGGCTGTGGGCAAATAGCGATCCGGCCGACGCGGGGTCGGCGGTTTCGATCACGTCAGGCGATCGCCTTGATCGATCCGGAAAACACGCTTTGCGGCCGGCTCAGTCCGTAATGGTCACGCAGCGTCGTGCCGCTGTACTCGTCGCGGAACAGGCCGCGCTTGCGCAGGATCGGCACGACCTGCTCGGCGAAGATATCGAACCCGCCGGGTAGCCAGGGCGGCATCACGTTGAAGCCGTCGGCCGCGCCATTGTCGAACCAAGTCTGGATGTTGTCGGCGATCTTCTCCGGCGGGCCCGCGATCACCCAGTGGCCGCGCGCCCCGGCGAGACGCTGCACGAGCTGGCGGATGGTCGGCTGCTCGCGATCGACGATGTCGACCACGAGCTTGAAACGGCTGGCGACCCCGCGGGCGCTGCCGGTGTCGATCAGGTGGCGCGGAAAGGGACCGTCGAGGTCGAAGCCGGAGAGGTCGAGCCCGATCATCTGGCGAAGTTGGGTCAACGAGTATTCCGGCTGGATCAGCTCGTTAAACTCGTCCTGCAACAGGTCGGCTTCGGCCTGCGTGCTAGCGATGAACGGACTGATGCCCGGCAGGATCCTGACCTGATCGGGGCTGCGGTCGAACGCGCGTGCCTGCCGCTTGATGTCCGCATAAAACTCCTGGGCGCTCGCCAGCGTCTGATGCGCGGTGAAGATCGCTTCGGCATAGCGCGCGGCAAAGGCGCGTCCGTCATCAGACGAACCCGCCTGGACATAGACCGGCCGTCCCTGCGGCGTCCGCGAGATGTTGAGCGGGCCGCGTACCCGGAAGTGCTTTCCGACGTGATCGATCGGATGGATCTTTCCCGTATCGGCGAAAATGCCGGATGCGGGGTCGTTCACCACGGCGTCGTCTTCCCAGCTGTCCCACAGCCGCGTGATGACATCGATATATTCCCGCGCCCGCTCGTAGCGTTCGTGGTGAGGTGGATGCTCGGGCAAGCCAAAGTTCTGCGCCGCCTGTGCCGTGCTGGTCGTGACGATGTTCCAGCCGGCCCGGCCGCCGCTGAGGTGATCGAGTGACGCGAACAGGCGGGCCAGATTATAAGGCTCGGTATAGGTCGTCGACGCGGTCGCGATCAGGCCGATCCGTTTCGTGGCGACGGCGATCGCGGCCAGCCAGGTGATCGGCTCGAACCGGAAGCGTTGTGCGTAGCGAACATTGTCGGCGAGCGCGGGGCCGTCGGCGAAGAAGATCGCGTCGAATTTCTGCGCCTCGGCACGCTGCGCCAGCTCCTGGTAATAGCTGACGTCAAGGATGCGATCCGCCGCAGACCCCTGGTAGCGCCACGCCGCCTCGTGATGGCCGCCGGGATAAATAAAGAGGTTAAGGGAAAGCTGTCGTTTGCTCATCTCGGATCTCGTGAGTTTTGCTGATTATTATTGGTGGGACGGCGCCTTGTGCGCAAACGCGAAGCGCAGGTAGCGCTCCAGCTTCAAACCTTCGGGCGTGCGCTGTTCTTCGACAAGGCGCGCGAAGGTGCGGCGCACCAGTTCGCGCTCGTGAGGGGTGAACGCTTCGAGGAAATTTCCGAATGCGCTCGCTTCCGACCACTGCAGCAGCGATGCCGCATCGTCGTGGATATCGATCAGCGCGCGCAGCTCGCTGCGGTAGCCGGCGAAGCCGTGTGCCGCGAACAGCGATTTGAGCTCCTCGTCGGTCGATCCGAGCACCGGGTTCGAGTCCTGGCGATCGCCGGCAAGACCCGCCTCGATGATGGCGCGACGAAGCAGCAGGCGCGACTGGTGCGGCCTGGACGGATCCTGCACATTCAATCCGAGGCGGCCGCCGGGCTTGAGCACGCGCCGGACCTCCCGCAGCGCGCGATCCTTGTCGGAGATCCAATGGAAGACGCTATTGAGATAGACCGCGTCGAACTGCGCGTCGTCGAAGCGCGACAGTTCTTCGGCGCGCCCGGTGGCGAACTGGAGGTTATCCCCCTGCCGAAGGCGCGCAATTTCGATGCGGCCGGCAAGTGGATCGATACCGATCACGCGGCCGTCCGGACCGACCAGTCCGGCGACGAATTCCGCAAGCCGGCCGGTTCCCGTCCCGATGTCGAGCACGTGCTCGCCGGTCTTGATGGCGAGCGGCCCGATCAGGAACTTGCCGTGGCGAAATTGAACGAGTCCCGCTTCATCATAGGAGCGGGCGAGCTCCGGGGTATCGTGTTCAAGGCTGATGTTGCCGGCAGTTCGCGGCATTTCGAGAGATCCATCGTTGCTCGCCGCGCGTCGACGTCAGGTGCGTGCGCTGCGTCAGACTCTATGTCGGCGGCGGTGAAATGAATTTGCGTTGTTGCACGGCAAGCGAGCATGAACGTGACGAGTTCGTCGTTCACCGGAGATGACTGCGATCGCGCCGATCCCGGCGACGTATGATTTGGGAAGTTCTCCCGATCGATCGCGCCGATCCCGCACGTCGCAATGCACATGAGACGATCGGTCAGGCGGCGATCATCGCAAATATTTCAATGCCCGCGTTGTCCACGACGCGAACATTGCCTGCTATCAAAAACAAAGCTGGTTTCGTTTCATTGACTGAATGTCGATCGCTTTTACGATTTGTAACGTCAAAGCGAGGTGGTCATTCATGCCGCAATCCGATCCCGACAGCGTCGCCCGCGAGGCCCTCCGGCTGATCGGGGTCGACCCACAGAACTGGGTGCCTGATCGCGACGGAATCGATCACAACGTCGTCGTGGTCGGCGGTGGCCAGTCCGGCGCGGCCTTCGCGTTTGCGTTTCGGCGCGCCGGGATCGGCAAGGTCTCGGTGATCGACGCCGCCGCCGACGCCAGCAAGGCCGGCGTGTGGCTGACGAGCGCGCGAATGCACAAGCTTCGCACTCCGAAGACGCTTCCAGGTCCGGAGCTCGGTCTGCCCGGTCTCGGTTTCCAAGCATGGTATGAAACGCGCCATGGCGCGGCGGCCTTCGACGCGCTCGATCGGATTCCGCGGCTCGACTGGGCGGCCTATCTCGACTGGTATCGCCGCGTGACAGGCGCCGGCATTCGTTACGGTACGCGGCTGCTCCGCATCGAGCCCGCAGCCGATCATTTGCGGTTACATCTGGAGCGGAGCGGGGTCACGACCATCGAGACCACGCGCAAGCTGGTGCTCGCAACCGGCTTTGCGGGTAGCGGGGGCGCTTATGTCCCCGACGCGCTGCGTGTCCTGCCGAAACGATTCCGTGCGCATACATCGGAGAAGATCGATTTCAGGACGCTGCGAGGTCTTTCCGTTGCGGTGATCGGGAGTGCTGCGTCGGCCTTCGATGCGGCGGCCGCAGCCCTTGAGGCCGGAGCGCGTGATGTTCATCTGTTTGCACGCCGGGAAACCTTGGCCGCGTTGCCGGTCATTCGGATCCGCGGCTACCCGGGAGCCTATGACAACTATGGCAGCTTGCCCGACGCGGTGCGCTGGCATCAAGCGATTCGGTTCAGGCAGGCTGGGTCGACCCCGCCGCCGGATGCGATCTCGCGCGCGGTAGCCTTCCCCAATTTTCATCTGCACCTGGGCGCACCCTGGACCTCGGCGCAATTGAAGGGGGTGCGGCCGGTCGCCATCACTCCGCAGGGCGAGTTCGCGTTCGATTTCGCGATTGCGGGAACTGGCTATTCCGTCGATCTGGGCGCGCAGTCAGAGCTCGGCGATTTCGCCGACGAAATCCTGCTGTGGCGAGATCGCTTCGTGCCGCCTGACGACGAAAAGGACGATCGCCTGGCGGCCTATCCTTATCTCGGGTCCGGGCACGAGTATCTGGAGAAAGTTCCGGGCCGCGCGCCGTATCTGAAGGACATTCACGTCTTCAACCCGGCAGCATTTGTCAGCTTCGGCCTGCCGATCGGCGACGTTCCAAGCTTCAAGCGCGACATTCCGGGGATCACGGCCAGGGTCAGCCGCGATCTGTTCCTGGCCGACCTTGCATCTCACGAGGCGCGCATCAACGGAGAGATCGCGGAGGATTTCACCGCCGAGCTCTATGCACCGGCTGTCTGGCGACCGCCGCAGCCCGTCGCGGCGGAATAGCGAGGATCACGACCACATCATTGATCTCCGCCGTCGTTTCCGCGACCGGCGCATGGCGGAGCCTTGTCCAGGGGATCGCGGCGACGAGACCAACATCATGAGCAAGACGACCACCATCGACAACGTCATTCCGCGCGCCGACATCGTCAAGCGTGCCGCCCGGCTTGGTGCCGAGATCAAGAATGTGAAGCTGTCGGGTGACCTTCCCGACGCGGTCATCCGTGCTGTCAACCAGGTGCTGCTCGAGCACAAGGTGATCTTCTTCCGCGACCAGGAGCACCTCGACGACGCCGAGCAGGAGCGCTTCGCGGTTAAGCTCGGCAAACTGGTGCCGCATCCGACCATCGGCCCGAGCAAGGGTACGTCGTCGATCCTCGAGCTGGATTCGGGGCGTGGTGGCGGCCGCGCGGACCAATGGCATACCGACGTCACGTTCGTCGATTCCTATCCGAAGATCTCGGTGCTGCGCGGCGTGGTAATCCCGCCCTATGGCGGTGACACCGTCTGGTCGAACACGGCGGCCGCCTATCTCGATCTGCCGGCACCGTTGCGCAAGCTCGCCGACGAGCTCTGGACGGTTCATAGCAATGCCTATGATTACGCGGTGAAGTCTCGCGCCACCGACGCCGACAGAAAGCATTTTGACGAGGTATTCACCGGGACGATCTATGAGACCGAGCATCCGGTCGTGCGCGTCCATCCCGAAACGGGCGAGCACACGCTGGTGCTCGGCAATTTCGTCCAGCGCTTTGTCGGCCTGCCGAAATATGACGGCCAGAAGCTGTTCGATCTGTTCCAGTCCCACATCACGGCTCCGGAGAATACCGTGCGCTGGAGCTGGCGGGCCGGAGACGTCGCGATCTGGGACAATCGCGCGACCCAGCACTACGCCGTCAATGACTACGGCGATCAGCATCGTGTGGTGCGCCGCGCCACCATCGACGGCGAGGTTCCGGTCAGCGTCGACGGCCGCCACAGCGTGACGCGGATCAAATCGCCGAAGCCGCAAGCGGCGAAGGCAGCCTGAGCATGTCGCCTATTGGAGCAACACAATGAATGCCATCATTCGAATTCTGTGCGCGCGGCGAGCCGCTGCGCGCCGGGCGGCGCGATTGCTGCTGGCCGGCGTCTTTGCGTTGGGCCTGATCGCTTCGGCCTTCGCCGAGCCACCGCTCGATAAGACCGAGATCCGTTATCAAGGCTGGGCCGGGCAGGTGACGTTCACCGAGCTCGCCGAGGACCTCGGCTACCTCGCGCCGCTCAAGCTCAAATGGGTCGGCAACACCATCAGCGGGCCGCAGGACATTCAGACCGTCGTCACCGGCGACATCGACGTCGGCGGCGCTTTCTATGGTGCGATCATCAAGCTGATCGCGGCCAAGGCGCCGATCAAGGCGGTGGTCGGCTACTACGGTTCCGACTCCAATACCTACTACGGCTACTTTGTGAAGGACGACAGTCCGATCAAGACGGCCCGCGACCTGATCGGCAAGAAGGTCGCGGTCAATACGCTTGGCGCTCATCTGGAGTTCGTGCTGCGTGAGTATCTGGCGCGCAACGGCCTTAGCGCCGGCGAGGCCAAGCAGGTGACATTGGTGGCGGTCCCACCCGTCACCGGCGAGCAGGCGCTGCGGCAAGGGCAGGTCGAGGTGAGCGCGCTCAGCGGCGTGTTGCGCGACAAGGCGCTGGAGCGTGGCGGGATCCGCTCGCTCTTCAACGATACCGATCTGTTCGGACAGTTCACCGGCGGTGCCTATGTGCTGCGGGAGAAGTTCATCAAGGACAATCCGAACACCGCCCGCAAGCTGGTTGAGGGGATCTCGCGCGCCATCCAGTGGGCGCAGACGACGCCGCCCGATGAAGTGCGGGCCCGCTTCGACCGGATCATTGCGGAGCGCAAGCGCAACGAGGATGCCTCCTCGATCAAGTACTGGAAGAGCACCGGCGTCGCGTCCAAGGGCGGCGTGATCTCGGATGCCGAGCTGCAGGTCTGGGTCGACTGGCTGGTCAAGGATGGCCTGCTCAAACCGGGCCAGATCAAGGCCTCGGACACCTACACCAACGAGTTCAACTATTTCCGTCCCGGAAAGACGGCGGAGGCGCGATGACGTCGGTCAAGATCAGCTTTGACAAGGTCCGCAAGGAGTTCGTCACGCGAGGCGAAGGGGGCCGGCCGGCGGGCTATTTCACCGCGCTCGAGGACATCACGTTCGACGTCCGCGCCGGCGAATTCCTCGCCCTGGTCGGTCCAAGCGGTTGCGGCAAGTCGACATTGCTCGATCTGCTCGGCGGGCTCGCGACGCCGACCAACGGCCGCATTCTGCTCGACGGCCGGCCGATCGTCGGACCCGGACGCGACCGCGGCGTCGTGTTCCAGCAGTACGCGCTGTTTCCGTGGCGCACGGCCGCGCAGAATGTGGAGTTCGGGCTCGATATCGCCGGCCTCAAGCCGAAACAACGCGGTGAGATCGCGCGGCACTTCCTCGACTTGGTCGGGTTATCGGGTTTTGCTGACCGTTATCCGCATGAACTCTCCGGCGGCATGAAGCAGCGCGTCGCGATCGCGCGCAGCCTTGCCTATGATCCGGAGGTGCTGCTGATGGACGAGCCGTTCGCTGCGCTCGATGCCCAGACGCGCGAAACGTTGCAGGGCGAGCTGCTGCGGATCTGGCGGGCCACCGGCAAGACCATCATCTTCATCACCCACGGCATCGACGAGGCGGTCGTGCTCGGTCAGCGCGTGGCGGTCATGACGTCCCGTCCGGGGCGGATCAAGGAGATTGTCGACATCCCCGCGGCCTTGCGCAGCGAAGCCGAGGATGTGCGCTCGCTGCCGGAATTCGGCCGCGTGCGCCATGAGATCTGGAGCCTGCTCCGCGAGGAAGTGCAGAAAGCGCAGCTGGGGCAATCAGCGGGCAGGGTCAGCGCAGGCCGTGTCGAGCGTGAAGTAAAGGAAGTCGCTCATGTCTAGCCTGGAGATGCTGACATTGCTGGAGCTCGCGCATGGGCGGCGAGACGAGCACCCGGTGGCCGCGCGGTCACCGCTGGTGAGCGCGGCCCGCGCCGCGACCTGCGGTCTGGCAGCTTTCGGGCGCCGCTCCCTGCTGCTGATCGCCCTTCTGGCGATCTGGGAGGCCGTGCCCAGGCTCGGCTTTATCGACGCGGTGTTTCTGCCGCCCTTCTCAGATGTCATCGCCGCAGGCTGGCAGCTCGCACAAACCGGCGAGCTCTATGACGACGCCTCCGCGAGCCTGCTCCGCGCCCTGAGCGGGTTTCTGGTGTCGGTCGTGTTGTTCGTCCCGCTCGGGCTGGCCGTCGGCTGGTACACAAGGCTCGGCGATCTGCTCAACCAGTTCATCGAGATTTGCCGCAATACCGCGCCGCTCGCGCTCCTGCCGGTGTTCATCCTGCTGCTTGGCATCGGCGAGCTCTCGAAGGTCACGATGGTAGTCTATAGCTGCGCTTGGCCGCTCCTGCTCAACACCATCGCCGCAGTGAAGCAGGTCGATCCGCTCTTGATCAAGTCGGCGCGGACCATGGGCGCGACCCCGCAGCAACTGTTCCGCAAGGTGATCCTTCCGGCGGCGCTTCCGACGATCTTTGTCGGCATTCGCCTCGCCAGTGCGTCAGCCATGCTGGTGCTGGTCGCATCCGAGATGGTCGGCGCCAAGGCCGGTCTCGGCTATCTCATCATCAACAGCCAGTACAGCTTCCTGATCCCGCAGATGTATTTCGGCATAATCGGGATCACCGTGATCGGGTTGGCATTCAATGCGGTCCTGGAGGCGTTGGAACGGCGCTTGATGCGATGGAAGGCACAGGTTGCGGCGTGATGAGATCGTGGTTCAGGCGCCGCTCGGGCTGTTTCGTGCGGTGGCCTGCGTCACAATGCTGTTCGGCGGCACGTCCTTGGTCAGCCAGACGTTGCCGCCGATGGTCGACCCGCGGCCGATCGTGATCCGGCCGAGTATGGTTGCGCCGGCGTAGATCACGACGTCATCCTCGACGATCGGATGGCGGGCGTCGCCCTTGATCACATGGCCCTCGTCGTCGGTCGGGAAATGCCGCGCGCCGAGCGTGACCGCCTGATAGATCCGGACGTTGTTGCCGATGATGGCGGTTTCGCCGATCACGACGCCGGTTCCGTGATCGATGAAGAATCCGGAGCCGATCCGGGCGCCGGGATGGATATCGATGCCGGTCCTTGTGTGGGCGATCTCCGACATCAGGCGAGCCACCAGCCGCGCGCCGATCTGGTAGAGCAGATGCGCAAGGCGATGGTGGATGATGGCGGTCATCCCCGGATAGCCGATCAGGATCTCGGGAAAATTCTGCGCCGCCGGATCTCCAACGAATGCCGCCCGCAGATCGTTGATCAGAAGTCCGCGGACCGACGGCAGTTGGGTCGCGAATGCGCGTGTCAGCTCGATCGCCTCTTCGTGCCCAAAGCCCGGCTCCAGCTCGTCGCCAACGAACAGCGCGCTGCGATGGATCTGCGCGCTGAGCGAATCCAATGCTGTGCTCAGCGTATTGCCGACGAAATAGTCGATGTTCTCGCCGTCGAGGTCCGATTGGCCGTAGTGGCGCGGAAACAGCGCCTCGGTGAGGCCGTCGAGGATCGCCTCCAGCGCGTCCCGCGAGGGCGCGCGGCGTGCCTCGCCGTCGCGCCGGATGCTATGGGTCTCCTCGCGGGAGGTGCGCAGCTCGGCCACGATCCGGTCGAGCTGCCAGCGGCCCGGTGGTCTGCTGACCGCGCCGGCCGTTGACGGAGGCGATGCTGGCGGCAATTCGCGTTTCATGCTGCACCCTTTCTCTGTTCTAACGGACATGCGCCAGAGGAATGCTGACTTCGGCCAATAGGTCGAGATCGGCCTCGTGATCGATCTGGACATACTGTCCATTCCAGTAAGTGAGGCCGGACAGCCGATGCGACAATTCCATGCTGGCGAGGCGGCCCACGATGATGCCATGGGAATGCCGCTCGATGATCTCCTCGACCTGGCATTCGATCATCGCAAGCGACCGCTGCAGCAACGGCACGCCCGAGGCTCCATGGGTCCAATCGGTGCCCTCGAAGCGTTCCCTGCCTTTCAGCCGGCCATTGCTGAAGCGCTCGGCCAGGGCCTGCTGGTCGGAGCCGAGGATGTTGACGCCGAACAGCCGATGGCGGGCGATCGGTGCGAAGGACGATGCCTGCCGGTTGATGCTGACCAGCAGCCGGGGTGGGCTGGCGCTGAGCGACGTCAGCGAGGTCACCGTCATGCCGGTGATGTCCTCACCCTGTCCTGCGGTGATGATGCAAACGCCGCCCGGGAGGCGGCGCATGACAAGGCGAAATTGACGCTCGATCTCGTGGTCGGCATGAACAAGATGAATATCCGGCTTGCTCATCGGGATTCTCCCTTGCATTGCCTCGCCGGATTGGACCTCGCCAGAGCGTTTTCGAGCGAAGTGGATACCGGTTCGCGTGAAGAAAACGCATCAAAACAACAATCCAGAGCTCCGTTCCGATTCGATCGGAGTGGGGCTCTAGAAGAAGCCCTTGGCGGGTAGCGGCGTGCCGCTGATCTCGTATTGTCCGATCGAGCGCGCCTTGAAGGTGTTTGGATTGTGCGACGCCAGCGTGCGCGCGTTGCGCCAGTGGCGGTCGAAATTGGTCGCCTTCTTGGTGGCCGATGCACCGCCGACGTCGAACAGCAGGCTACCGCTCCGGATCGCGAATTCGTCCGCAACGATCTTGGCCTTGGCCGACAGCAGCGCGGCCTTGTGCGCGGCCTCGACGGCGTTTTCGTCGCCTGCATCGAAAGCGTCGGTGGCGGCATGGAGCGCCTCCGCGGCCGCAAGCACCACGGTCTCGGCGGCGAATGCGCCGCTGGCGATCTGGCCGACGGTCTGTTGCAGCAGCGGGTCGTCCACTGGCACCTCACTCGGCGCGTAATAGAACGTCCGCTTGCGGGTCCGCACCAGGGCGCTGGCGTCGCGCAGCACGGCGCGCGCGATGCCGGCATTGATCGCAGTCAGGAACAGCTGGGCAAATGTGTTGGAGTAGGGAATGCCGTAGCCGGTATCCGGTGCATCGAACACGACCTCCTGGCGCTTGACGCGCACGTTGCGGAAGTGGGTGGTGCCGGTCGCCGTCAGCCGCTGCCCGAGACCGTCCCAGTCGTCGATCAGCTCAATGCCCTCGCGGTTCACCGGAATCAGCACGGCAGCATTGGTGGCGGATGTGTCGGCGGTGCGAACGAGGACGTAGTCCGAATACAGTGTGCCGGTGCTATAGTATTTCGTGCCGTTGAGCAGGTAGTCGTCGCCGTCGGCAGTGAGTGTCGTGTTCGGCGTGACATTGCCGACCTTCGGCGTGTCGAGCTCGGTCGCCGCGAGCCCGATGATCGCGCCGTCGGCAACTGCCTTCTGCCACTGCCTGTGCTGATCGTCCTTCGGCCGGCGCACCAGGCGTTCGACGACGCTGAAATGGTTGCGCAGGATATGCGCGACATTGGCGTCGGCCTCACCGAGACCGATGACGATCTCGAACAATGCGCGAATCGACAGGCCGGCGCCGCCGGCTTCGATCGGAAGCCGCAACGCGCCGAGGCGGGCCTTGCGAATGAGATCGACTTGCGCGAACGGCAGGACGCGCTCGCGTTCGCGCTCGGCGGCGCCTTCCGCGATGCGGCCGAGCAGCGCGTCGATATCGGGTGCGCGGCTGTGAAGGCGGTCGGAAGGCTCCAGCGAGGTGGCGGACAGAGGCTTGTTCATTGGTATCACCCAAATGGCGTTGATTGATATGACTGCTACTGATCAGAGCTGGGCCAGGTGGTCGGTGACTTTGATCGGCTCCGGGAGCACCTTGCGCGCGACCAGCCAGTCGGCGGCCCTTTGCAGCTCGGCGAGGAAGTTTTCGTCGTTGGCGGCGAAGTAGCGATACTGCCGGTTCAGCGCGATGAACTGGTCGCGGACCTGGACGCTGTACTTGCCGGCCTTCTGCGCGATGTATTCGGCATCCTTGCTGTTCGCGGAGATCCACTTGCCTTCGGCGCGGAAGGCGTCGTTGACGGCCCGGACCAGCGCAGGATTGTCGGTCGCAAATTTTCGGGTGGTCAGGTAGGACGTGTAGTCGATCTGGAACTCGAGATCGCGACCTTCCAGGAAGATGTCGTGCGCCTTGTATTCGAGCCGCGCGATATCGACGCCCGGGCTCCACATCGACCAGGCGTCGACCTTCCCGGAGGCCAGCGCCGGCGCTGCGTCCGGCGGGTTGAGATAGACGAACGTCACCTTGGAGCGGTCGACCTTGTGCTTCTCGAGCGCGGCAACCAGCAGGAATTCGCCGAGACCCGAACGGTTCACCGCCACCGACTTGCCGACGAGATCCTCGACCTTGTTTATGCCAGAGTCATCCCGCGCGATGATCGCCGTGGTGCGCGGCTCGTAGACCACGAATTGGGTGAATACCAGCGGCGAGCCGGCGATGATCGCGGCGAGTGCCGGCGTCGTGCTGCCGCCGAAGCTGAAATCGGCGCTACCGCCGGTCACAGCCTGCAGCGTCGGCGCATGATTGGGGAACGGCCCGAGCCACTCGACCTTGATGCCGTCCCTGGCCAGCAGCTTCTCGAACTCGCCGCGCTCCTTGGCGATCAGATTGAGGCCGCTCAAACCCCAGGTCAGACGCACCGTGTCGGTGACGCGGCCGGTCGCCGCATGCGCCGGCTCGGACAGGTCAAAGCCGGCAAGCGCGCCGATGCCGAAGGCGGCGCCGCCAAGGAAGCTGCGACGGGTGGGGTTGGTGAACCGGGGGATAGACATTGAGTGGTCCTCAGGCAGGAATGGAGTGAGAGGTGTCGACGCCGAGCTCCGCCAGCAGGTCGGTGCGGGCGATCGGCGCTGCGCCGTTACGTTTCATGGGATGCTCGAACGCGATCCGGCCCTCGCGCATCACCAGGATGCGGTCGGCGAGCGCGATCGCCTCGTCGACGTCGTGGGTGACCAGGAGCACGCCGGGGCGATGGACGGCGACCAGCTCGCGCACCAGATCGTGCATGCGAATGCGAGTCAGCGCATCGAGCGCTGCGAACGGCTCGTCGAGCAAGAGCAACTCGGGTTCCTGCACCAGCGCGCGCGCCAGCGCCACGCGCTGCGCCTGTCCGCCCGAGAGGTTGCGCGGCCAGTCATCGAGACGGCCGCCGAGTCCGACCTCGGTGAGCGCGGTGGCGGCGCGCTGACGGGCGTCGCTCGCATTGAGGCCGAGCGAGACGTTGCGCCACAGACTGTCCCACGGCAGCAGTCGGTGCTCCTGGAAAACGACGGCCGGCCGCCGCGGTGCCGTGATGCGCCCGCCGTCGATCGCATCGAGGCCGGCCAGCGCCCGCAGCAGCGTGGTCTTGCCGCAGCCGCTTTCGCCGAGCAGGACGACGAACTCGCCGCGCTCGATGCGCAGGTTGAGGTTCTCGATCACCACGCGGCTGCCATAGGCGCGATGCAGTCCGGTCACCACGACGGCCGGCGCAATCGCGGCCGGTGAGGGCACGGCGTGCAGCGTCATCGCGCGCTTCCATAGTTCGGATGCCAGGCCAATAGCCGCCGCTCCAGGGCGCGCGCGATGCCGTCGGCGGCGACGCCGATCAGCGCATAGATCACGATCGTCAGCACGATCACGTCGGTGCGCAGGAACTCGCGCGCATCCATGGCGAGAAAGCCGATGCCGGACTGGGCGCCGATGGTCTCCGCGACCACCAGCGCCAGCCACGCGGTCGCCAGCGCATAGCGCACACCGGTCAGGATCGATGGCAGGGCGCCGGGCAGGATGACGCGCCGGATCAGCTCGAGTGTCCCGAGGCCCTGGACGCGGCCGAGCTCGAGCAACTTCGGGTCGACCTGCCGGATGCCCAGCGTGGTGTTGATGTAGATCGGGAAGGCGACGCCGAGCGCGACCAGGAAGATCTTCTGGGCTTCGCCGACGCCGAGCCAGACGATCACCAGCGGTAGCGCGGCGAGAAACGGGATCGCGCGGATCATCTGGATGCTGCGGTCGATGGCAGCCTCCGCGATCCGCGAGAAGCCCACGAGGATGCCGAGCGCGAATCCGACGCTGCCGCCGATCGCAAAACCGGCCGTTGCGCGCAGCAGGCTGACGCCGAGATCGTTCAGCAGGCTTCCGGACGTCGCCAGCTTGAATGCCGTCCGGACGACCTTGCTCGGTGCCGGCAGCACCTGCGGCGAGAGCCAGCCGGCCTGCGCCAGCAATTCCCAGACGATCAGAAGCATGACCGGGGCGAGCCACGACAGCAGCAGCATGCCGCGCCGGCCGATCTCTACTCGTGGCTTCCGGGACGGCGATGCCGTTTGAACGCTGCGCGGCGTTGAATCAAACGCGATCGATGACGCAGCCTGTTCGAGGTTGCTCAAGTCTGTTCTGTCCTCGTCTAACCTTGCGCGCGAGCATCATTGATCGCGCGCGGCATGGTTCGCCGTTCTCTCGATGAACGGCGCGTCGCCGCACGAAAGAAGGCGTTGTTCATGTCGCGCAAACTGTCCCACGAATTTTCTCGAACAGAAATAGAGCCGTATTCCAATTGTCGCTGCGTCCGGAGTTTTCTGGTTTATCGGCGCGCGCGGCGCGGCAAGGAAAATCTTTTGATGCGCAGCTGCTTGATCTGTCGCCGTGCTTCTTTGAAAACACGCCGACGTAACGTCAGGGAAATCGGAGAGACGGCATGTCGACACGACCGCTTCGCTTTGGCATCTGGGCGCTGGTCCATGGTTCGCGCGCGGCCTATCAAGATCCGGAGGAGCCGTATGACGCATCGTGGGAGCGCAATCGCGACCTCGTGCTTGCCGCCGAGACACTGGGCTACGATTCCACGCTGATCGCGCAGCACACCATCAATCCGCATCGGGAGGATTTCGATCAGCTCGAGGCCTGGAGCGCGGCGGCGGCCGTTGCGGCATTGACCAGCCGGATCGAGATCATCGCGGCCATCAAGCCCTATCTCTATCATCCGGTGGTTCTCGCCAAGCTCGCGCTCGGGATCGAGAACATCAGCCGCGGACGCTTCGCGATCAACCTGGTCAATGCCTGGAACCGGCCCGAACTCGACAAGGCCGGCATCGGCTTTGCCGAGCACGATG
Source organism: Bradyrhizobium sp. 33ap4 (assembly GCF_032654765.1). Taxonomy (NCBI): domain Bacteria; kingdom Pseudomonadati; phylum Pseudomonadota; class Alphaproteobacteria; order Hyphomicrobiales; family Nitrobacteraceae; genus Bradyrhizobium; species Bradyrhizobium sp. 33ap4. Next base: position 91,566 of record NZ_JAUMTJ010000002.1, read on the forward strand.
CCCGTTACGCCTATGGCCGCGAGTGGATCACGATTGTCTCGCGCCTGATGCAGGGCGAGCGGTTGACCTACAAGGGCGAGCATTTCGACGTCCGCGATTATCTGTTGCGGCCGACGAGCCTCTACCGACCGCGACCATTGATCTATGTCGGCGGCGAATCCGAGCCGGCGCGCGCTTTGGTCGCCGACCACGGCGACGTCTGGTTCATCAATGGTCAGCCGCTAGAGGATGTCGCGGGCCTCATTGCCGACGTGGCGGCGCGGCCGCGGACGTCGGTGCCGCTTCGCTTCGGGCTGTCCGCCTTCGTCATCGCGCGCCAGACGCAGGCCGAGGCCCAGGCCGCCTATGAGCGGCTGCTTGAGCTGTCGCGGAAGGACGCCTCGATAAAGGTGATCCAGCGACAGAACACCGACCCGAAGGTCGTGATGATGCAGACCATGCAGAAGTCGGAGCGGATCGGCAGCAACGGCGGCACCGCTGCCGGGCTGGTCGGCAGCTATGATGACGTGGCCGCCCGAGTCGGGGCGTTCCATGCCGCAGGCATCGAGTTGTTCATGCTGCAGTTCCAGCCTTTCGAGGCCGAGATGGAGCGCTTTGCGAAGGAGATCATCCCGCGCGTCCGCGCAGCGTCATCTGCTGCGAATGACACCCCACCACTGCTGGCGAGCTCGCGGTAACTGCGTCACGCGGTTGCGGCGGCTTCCGTCTGACGCGCAAAGCGGCTGATCGACCGAGGCAGGCCAAAATGCTCACGCAAGGTGGTGCCGGCGTAATCGGTTCGGAACAGACCGCGGCGCTGCAGGATCGGCACCACGTTGTCGACGAAGACCTCGAGCCCGGTCGGCAGCACGTCCGGCATCAGATTGAATCCGTCGGCCGCGCCGGCCTTGAACCAGGCCTCGATGTCGTTGGCGATCTGCTCGGGCGTGCCGACGATGATGCGGTGTCCGACCCCGCCGCCGAGCGCGCGCAACAACTGCCGGACGGTGAGGTCACCGCGGCGCGCAAGGTTCACCGTGCCCTGGAACATGGTGTGGTTGGCGTTGGCCGGCAGCGGCAGCGGATCGGGTAGTGGCTTGTCGAGCTCAAGGATCGCAGGATCGACCTGCAATGTGCCCGCGAGACGCGCCAGGCTGTACTCGATCGGAACCAGCTCCCACAGCTCATCCTGCCGCCGTCTCGCCTCGGTTTCGGTGCTGCCGATCACTGTGGCAAGGCCCGGCAGGATGACGATGGAGTCGCCGGCGCGGCCGTAGGTCGCGGCGCGGGCGCGCAGATCGCGCGCATAGGCGACGCCTTCCTCGATCGTCTGCGCCAGCGTGAACACAGCTTCGGCCTGCGCGGCAGCGAGATCACGGCCGTCGTGCGAGCCACCGGCCTGCACGGTGACCGGGCGGCCCTGCGGCGAACGCGGCACGTTAAGCGGACCGGCCACGGCGTAATGGGCGCCGCGATGCGCGATCGGATGAACCTTCGACGTATCGACAAATCGCGCCGAGGACTTGTCGCCGACAAAGGCGTCGTCCTCCCAACTGTCCCACAGCGCATGGACGACCTCGGCGAACTCCTTGGCGCGCTCGTAGCGGGCCTTGTGCTCCAGCACGTTGCTGAGGCCAAAATTGCGGCTGGCCGACGCGTCGGCAGTGGTCACCGCATTCCAGCCGGCGCGGCCGCCGCTCGCGAGATCCAGGGTCGCGAAGCGGCGCGCGATGTTGTACGGCTCGTTGTAGGTGGTCGAGGCGGTCGCGATCAGCCCGATATGGCTGGTCGCCGCGGCCACCGATGCCAGCACGATCGTCGGTTCCATCGACATGAAGGAGCGGTAGTCGATGCGGTCGGTGATCGCCGGTGTGTCGGCAAGGAAGATCGCATCGAGCTTGCCGCGCTCGGCGATCTCAGCCACGCGCACATAATGGCCGACGTCGAAGCAGGCGCGAGGATCGCTTTCGGGCAGCCGCCACGCCGACGCATAGACGCCGGAGTGCAGCAGATTGACATTGAGATGAAGCTGACGATCGGACATGGCTGCCCCGCATTGAGGTGAGACGACTCACGAGGTATCGCCTGTCAGGCCACATGAAAACGAACGGCCGGCGCGTGCATGCAAAAAGAAATTTCCGTCTCCGCTGCGCGATCTGCGAACAAATCCGGTGTCGATCTTCTGCGATGAGCGGAACATCCCCTCCGCCGCCGCATGAATATTCTGCCACGTGCCGCGGCAGGGGAAGCTTCGTCCAAGTCTGCGCAAATATCTGAAATTGCCAGGGCAGCCTGCGCGCGTAACGATGCTGTTGCGGCGCGTTGCAAGCAATCGGTGCCTCCCGGAGAACTGAACCATGACAGTCCACGAGCGACGCGCCGAACAGCGAACCGCGCCAGGCGGTTCGGTCGAATTCGACGCCGACGTGCTGGTGATCGGCGGCGGACCGGCAGGCACGTGGGCTGCGGTGAGCGCAGCCGAGTGCGGCGCACGCGTCGTGCTCGCCGACAAGGGATTTTGCGGCACGTCGGGTGCCACCGCGGCTGCCGGCACCGGCGTCTGGTATGTCGATCCCAATCCGGCGCTGCGCAAGGCCGCAATGGCCAATCGCGAAAAGATGGGCGGGCACCTGCAGGATCGCCGCTGGATGGCGCGCGTGCTCGACCAGACCTACGAGGACAGCAATCGTCTGGCCGCCTGGGGTTACCCTTACCCGGTCGACGACAGCGGCACATCGCAGCGCAACTCGCTGCAGGGGCCGGAATACATGCGCCTGATGCGCAAGCGCACCAAGCAGGCCGGCGTCACCATTCTCGATCACAGTCCGGCGCTCGAACTGCTGGTGGATGACGACGGCTCGGTTGCGGGAGCCAGCGGCGTGCGCCGCCAGAAGCACGATCGCTGGATCGTGCGCGCCAAGGCTGTCGTCATGGCGACCGGCGGCTGCGCGTTCCTGAGCAAGACGCTGGGATCGAATGTGCTGACCGGAGACGGCTATCTGATGGCCGCGGAGGTCGGGGCCGAATTCAGCAGCATGGAATTCTCGAATCCCTATGCGATCTCGCCGGCGTTCGGCTCCGTGACCAAGACGCTGTTTTATGGCTGGGCGACCTTCAGCTACGAGGACGGCAGCGTCGTTCCCGGTGCGGCATCCAAGGGCGGGCGATCGGCGATTGCGCGCGCGCTGCTTCAGGGACCGGTCTATGCCCGCCTCGACAAGGCCGACGACGACGTGCAGCGTCACATGCGCGCATCGCAGCCGAATTTCTTCCTGCCGTTCGATCGCACCGGCATCGATCCCTTCAGGGAGCGTTTCCCCGTCACCTTGCGGCTCGAAGGCACCGTGCGCGGCACCGGCGGCCTTCGCATTGTCGACGGTAGCTGCGCCACCAGCGTGCCGGGACTCTATGCCGCCGGTGATGCAGCGACGCGCGAATTGATCTGCGGCGGCTTCACCGGCGGCGGCAGCCACAATGCCGCCTGGGCGATGTCATCGGGGACCTGGGCCGGATGGGGCGCTGCCGGCTATGCAAGGCAGCTGGGCCCGGCACGTCAACGACGACTGGCGTCCGCCGGTACCGTCGCGTTCCGAAGCAAGGCGGGTCGCGCGTTTGAGCCCGCCACGCTGACAAAGGCGGTCCAAGACGAGGTCTATCCGTTTGAGCTGAACTACTTCCGGCATGCCTCGCGTCTCGAAGGCGCCCTCGAGCGGCTGGATGCGGCGTGGGTCAATGCATCATCGGCCGATGCGGCGAGCAAGGACGATCTGCTGCGCGCCCGCGAGAGCGCGGCCATGCTGGCGACGTCGCGCTGGATGTACCGCAGCGCGCTGGCGCGGAACGAAAGCCGCGGCATGCATCGCCGCGACGACTATCCCGATCAAGACGACCGCCAACGCCATTACGTGACGAGCGGCGGTTTGGACGAGGTCTGGACCACGGTGCGGCCGCATGCCGAGGCCAGCTATGCAGAGGCCGCGGAATGATCGAGGTGATCGACGCCGAGCGCTGCACGTCCTGCGACATCTGCGTGAATGTCTGCCCCACCAATGTCTTCGACAAGACGGAGGGGATTCCGGTGATCGCCCGTCAGGGCGATTGCCAGACCTGTTTCCTCTGCGAACTGTATTGTCCCGAGGACGCGCTTTACGTGTCGCCTTATGCGGAGGAGCCTCGCCCGACCGACGTGGTCGCGTTGCGGCAGACTGCCGCGTTGGGCAGCTACCGCCGCGCGGTCGGCTGGACCGACGAGACGCGCGATCTCCGCGGCATCGACCGCAGCTATCTGCTCTTTGGTCATTGAGCCCGGGCTGCGCCCGGCGACCGAAGCCATTTCCCAATTGGACCGACTGAATGAATGTACATCAATCCCTGACGACGGCGCAGCCTGTTGCACCGCTGCCGCCCATTCCGCTCGCATCAGGCGCGAGCGATGCCATGATCCGCTTCGAGGCCGTCTCGAAGGTCTATCCGGCCTATCGCGACAAGCCGAGCGTCCATGCCTTGCAGGCGATCGACTTCGCGATCCCGCGCGGCTCGATCACCGGCGTGATCGGCCGCTCCGGCGCCGGCAAATCGAGCCTCGTCCGCCTCATCAACGGGCTTGAGAAGCCGTCGAGCGGCCGCGTCGTCGTCGATAACAGCGAGATCTCGGCGCTTGCCGGTCGCGAGCTGCGCCTGGCGCAGCGCTCGATCGGCATGATCTTCCAGCATTTCAACTTGCTGTCGTCGCGGACGGCGGCGGACAATATCGCCTTGCCGCTCGAGATCGCCGGCTGGTCCACGGCCGACATCGCCGTCCGTGTAGCCGAGCTGCTCGAGCTCGTCGGCATTGCCGACAAATACGATCGTTATCCCTCGGAATTGTCCGGCGGCCAGAAGCAGCGCATCGGCATCGCCCGCGCGCTGGCGACTCGGCCGAATGTGCTGCTGTCCGACGAGGCGACGTCGGCGCTCGATCCGCAGACCACGCGCGCGATTCTGGAGCTGCTGGCCAACATCAATCGTGAACTCGGGGTGACGATCGTGTTGATCACCCACGAGATGTCGGTGGTCCGCCAACTCGCCAAGGAAGTCGCGGTGATCGACGGCGGCCAGGTCGTCGAACGCGGCCATGTCGCGGAAATCTTCACGCATCCCCAGCATCCGGTCACGCAGGCGTTCCTTTCCGAGGTGATCGGGGACAGTGTTCCGGTCTCGCTGGCGAGCCGCCTTTCGCCACAGCCGGTTGCCGGCGGGCAGACGGTCCTTCGCGTGCAGGTGCGCGGTACTGAAGCCGGCGACACCGTCGTGGCGCGGCTTTCGCGCGAACTGTCCCATGACGTGGCGCTGCTATCGGCCCGCATCGATGAGATCGGCGGCCAGCACGTGGGCTCGCTAATCCTTGGCATTCCCGGCGGTGAAGCCACGGCCAGGCAGGCCCTGGCTTATCTTTCTCAGCATGACATTCTGGTGGAGCGTCTCGGCTATGTCGCGTGAACTCATCAACCTGATCGTTCAGGCCACGGGCGAGAGCCTTTTCATGGTCTCGGTGGCTGCGCTGCTTGCGACCGCGCTGGGCCTTCCGCTCGGCGTCTTCCTGGCGACCAGCCGGAAAGGGGAGCTGTTCGCCGCGCCGCCAGCCAATGGCGTGCTCGGCGTCATCGTCAATGCGGCCCGCTCGACGCCGTTCATCATCCTGGTGGTTGCGATCATTCCTTTCACGCGGCTGATTGCCGGCACCTCGATCGGATCGGGCGCGGCAATCGTGCCGCTCACCATCGCGGCAACGCCGTTCATTGCCCGTCTGGTCGAGGCGGCGATCCGCGAGGTCGATGCCGGTCTGATCGAGACGGCGTCCTCGTTCGGTGCAAGCCCGTTGCAGATCGTGTTCAAGGTCTTGATCCCGGAGGCGTTGCCGGGCCTGGTGCTGGCCTTGACACTCGCGGTGGTCAGCCTGCTCGGCTACTCCGCAATGGTCGGGGCCGTCGGAGGCGGCGGCCTCGGCGACCTCGGCATTCGCTATGGCTATCAGCGCTTCATGCCCGAAATGATGCTGGCGGTCGTCGTCGTTTTGATCGCGCTGGTTCAGACCGTGCAGACCGCCGGCGACTATCTGGCGCGCCGCGTCAACCGCCGCCTACGTCATCGCTAAAGGCGCGGTGGCGTCACGATCCCTTCGGTGCCCAGATCTTGACGTCGCCGGTATCGACCTTGCGTGGCAGCAGACCTTCCGCCGTGAAGGTATCGGCGATCTTCTGCTGCTCGGAAAGGCCGGCCGCGGTGACCACGCCGACCTTGTAGGAGCGATGGCTGTTGGCCTCCTCCACCGTGGCGGCGTCGATGCCCCACAGGCCGGCGAGCAGCGCCGCGGCCTCGTTCGGATTGGCTTTGATCCAGGTGCCGGTTTCCACCAACCTGGCAAAGATGACATTCAGTGCATCGGCCCGCTTTTCGGCGATCGCGGCAGAGGCAAGATAGTAACGCTTGTAGTTGGCGAGCCCGCCGCTGCCGTCGGTCAGGATGCGCGCGCTGGACTGGCGTTGCGCGCTGCTGAGGAACGGATCCCAGGCGACCCAGGCGTCGACATTGCCGCTGACGAATGCCGCGCGGCCATCGGCCGGCGTCAGATAGGCCGGCGTGATGTCCTTGAAGGACAGTCCGGCCTTGGCAAGTACCGCTAGCAGCAGGAAGTGGCTGCCCGCGCCCTTGGTGACCGCGACCTTCTTGCCCTTGAGATCGGCCGGCGCTTTGATTGCGGAATCCTTGGGCACCAGGATCGCCTGCGCCGATGGAGAAGCGGCTTCCTCGGCGACGTAAGCGAGCTTGGCGCCGGCGGCCTGGGCGAAGATCGGCACGGTGTCGGCGACGTCGGCTCCGAAATCGATGCTGCCGACATTGATGGCCTCGAGCAGCGGCAGGCCGCTGGTGAACTCGTGCCACGACACGGTGATGCCGAGCGGCGCCAACGCCTTCTCCAGCGCGCCGTTGGTCTTCAGGATAGCGGTCAGCGTCGACGATTTCTGGTAGCCGATCCGGATTTCCTCGGCGGCCGCAGGCCGAACGAGCGAGGTCATCGCAAGCAGCCCGATGGCGGCGACAGCAAGACGGCGCGACATCGCAGCCGCCGATGATGCGGCCTGCGCTTGCGGGATGGGGCGGGCAAAGATGGGCATGGCAAGTTGTCCTTAGCCGGTTCGATCTGTTGCCATTTGTGTGCAATCGGTGCGCCGGAGGCAATCGCGGAGAAGCCGTCCGAACGAGTGCAATTTTCTCTGCAAGCGAAGTCAGCGAGAAAAGTATTTTTGGCCTACGCGTTGCCGCCGGCATCGGCAGATAAGTCGCTCGCTGCGCCAAGATGCCCGGCCGGCTCCATTCTCTTTTCATCGCGGCCACAGCAGCGGCGACTCGTCATCGGGAAAAATTTGGATTCTCATTTCATTGATTTCGTCCCCGGCGCGAGCGATGAGCTTGATAGCGAGTTCAGTTCCATGGAGACCAAGATGTTGCTTCGATCCATTTTCGCTCTTGCAGGCGCTGTTGCGATCTGGTCGACCGCCGCCGCGGCAGAAACGATCAAGATCGGCGTGACGCCCGGGCCGCATGCACAAATCCTTGAGGCCGTGAAACCGATCGCGGCGAAGAGCGGGCTCGAGCTTCAGCTTATCGAGTTCTCCGACTATGTCGTTCCGAACGCGGCGCTCGACGCCGGCGACATCCAGGCCAACTCGTTTCAGAACCAGCCTTATCTGGACAACCAGAAAGCCGATCGCGGCTACAAGATCGAGCAGGTGGGGCTGACGGTCAATTTTCCGATCGGCGTCTATTCGCGCAAGCACAAGAACTGGGCCGACGTTCCTGACGGAGCCAAGGTCTCAATTCCCAATGATCCGACCAATGGCGGCCGGGCGCTGCTTCTGCTGCGCGACAAGGGCGCAATCAAGCTGAAGAGCGACGTCGGCTTCAAGCCGACCGTTATCGACATCGCCGACAATCCCAAAAACCTGAAATTCGTCGAGGTCGACGCAGCCCAGGCGCCCCGGGCGCTCGACGATGTCGATGCGGCGGTCATCAACACCAACTATGCGACACAGGCCGGTCTCGATCCGGTCAAGGATCCGATCCTGCGCGAGGATCCGAAAGGGCCATACGTCAATCTGATTGCGGTTCGCTCCGCCGACAAGGACAAGCCGTGGGTCAAGATCCTGGTCGACAGCTACCACACGCCCGAGATCAAGGAATTCGTCCAGACCAAGTTCAAGGGCGCGGTGCTGCCCGGCTGGTAGTTGCCGCTCCAATTGCTGAGGGATGATGATGCGTATTCTGATGACGGCGGTTGCCGCGGTAACGCTCCTGGTCGGCACCGCGAGGGCCGAGACGGTCCGCGTTGGCGTCACGGCCGGACCACACGCCGAGATCCTCGAAGTCGTCAAGAAGGTGGCTGCGGGCCATGGGTTCGACATCAGGGTGGTCGAATTCACGGACTACGTGATCCCGAACCAGGCGCTCGCGCTCGGGGATCTCGCGGCCAATTCGTTCCAGCACGAGCCTTATTTGAAGAACCAGATATCGAAGACCGGCTGGAAGATCGTCAAGGTCGCCAACACGATTGCGTCGCCGCAGGGTGTCTACTCGTTGAAATACAAGAAGCTGGCCGATCTTCCGGATGGCGGGCGGGTGGCGATCGCCAACGATCCTTCCAATGGCGCGCGCGGCCTGATGATCCTTGCGCTGCACGGCGTGATCAAGCTCAGGGACCCCAACAACGTCGCGTCGACCATTGCCGACATCACTGACAATCCGAAGCATCTGCGCTTCGTCGAGCTTGATGCCGCGCAGTTGCCGCGTTCCCTGCAAGATGTCGATCTGGTCTCGATCAACAACAATTATGCGGTTCAGGCCGGGCTCAATCCCGCCGCCGATGCAATTGCCCGCGAGGCGGCCGATGGCCCGTGGGTCAACATCGTTGCCGTGCGCGAGGCGGACAAGGACAAGCCCTGGGTCAAGCAGCTGATCGATGCCTACCATTCCGAGGAGGTCAAGGCATTCCTCGAGAAACGCTTCAAGGGCACCTACATCGCAACCTGGTGACGGGAGTTGATCGCCCATCGCCAGGAGGTTTCCAGGCCGATCTATTCGGCGGCTTCGGTGCGCGCTGCCGTCGAGGCGCGGCGGAAGCCGACGCCGGGATGCGTGGCGTCAAGATAGGGTCCGCGTCCGGGGAACAGCTTCTCGCGGAGCGTGCCTTCGCGATAGGCTGTCTTGTAGACTCCGCGTGACTGCAATTCCGGCACGACGAGGTCGACGAATGACGTCAGTGATTCCGGCGCGACGAGGCGGAACAGGTTGAAGCCGTCGACGTCGGTTTCGTCGGCCCAGGCGATCAGCTCATCGGCCACGTCCTGGGGTGAGCCGACCACGAATGGCGAGCGTGCGCCGATCCGGCTCAGCGTCGCGAGATCACCGACCTTGACCGGCCGCTCGCTCCGCAACGTGAAATTCTCGACCATCGACTGGATCGCGTTGCTCTCGACATATTGTACCGCCTGATCGGGACGATAGTTCGAGAAGTCGATGCCGGTCCAGCCCGAGAGCAGAGCCAGCTGGCCGGCTTGATCGACATACCCTGCGTACTCCTCGAGCAGATCGTTGGCCTCCGCGCGCGTCGGGGCAACGATCACGGTCGCGCCGGCGAACAGGCGGATATCATAGAGATCTCGTCCGAACGCCTTGGCCGCTTCCCTGATCTCGCGTACGGCACGGGCCAGAATGGGCCTGGTCTGGCCGTTGAGGAAGATCGCCTCCGCGTGCCTCGCCGCGAAGGCGCGGCCGCGCTTCGAGGTTCCCGCCTGATACAGCAACGGTGTGCGTTGTGGCGAGGGTTCGGCGAGGTGGATGCCGTCGACCTGGTAATGAAGTCCCTGGTGCCGCACATTGTGGATCCTTGCCGGATCCGTGAACACGCGCGCTGTCCGGTCACGGCGAACGGCGCCGTCCTCCCAGCTGCCTTCCCATAGCTTATAGCTCGCAATGAGAAACTCCTCGGCCGCCTCGTAGCGTTCATCATGCGCGCGGTTGGCCTCAAGGCCCATTCCGCGGGCGCCGCTGTCGAGATAGCCGGTGACGATGTTCCAGCCGATCCGCCCGCGAGTGAGATGATCGAGCGTCGAGAAGCGGCGGGCGAACTGGTAGGGATGCTCGTAGGTGAGGTTGGATGTGATGCCGAAGCCGAGATGCTTCGTTGCGTAAGCCATGGCGGAGACGAGCAGGGTCGGCTCGGCGTTCGGCAATTGAACGGCGTGACGCAGCGCAGTGTCAGGACTGCTGCCGTAGACGTCATAGATACCAAAGACGTCGGCGAGGAAGATGCCGTCGAGCAGGCCGCGTTCGGCGGTTCTGGCGTAGTCGACCCAATGGTCGAGCGAGTTGTAGTTGAGTGAAGTGTCGCGCGGATGCGACCAGAGACCGGCCCAGTTGTGGCTCGGCGCCATCATGTTGAACGCGTTGAAGCGAAGTTCCTTTGGTCTGGTCATTGCGCAATTTCGCTAATTGAGGACTGAGAGGTGATTTATCACGTCAGCTGCGCGGTTTTATTTTCTATATGGAAAGGCAGGATCAAAATCGTGCTTTGTCTTCGATCCGGCGCAGCAGAGATTCGTTTGTTCGACGTCGTCGTGCTGTTCGAAATGACGGTATGCACGACATTGCGTACTGATTTGCAGGCGCGATCGGCAGATGACTCATCAGCTCCACTGAGCCGTTCAAACCGGCGGAGCAGTGAAACAAATGTTACGCGACAGGCGCCGCGGCTGAAAAATTAGCGACGCCATCAGACGCGCCGCCAGCACGCTCATCGCTATTTTCTCCGATGTCTCGACAGTCGCGGACGCTGCTGCGCATCATTCTTTGCCTTTTGATGCTGGGTCCACGGATTTCAGGAGAATTTCGAGATGCCGATCGAAACCAAGAATGTCGAGACGCTCGCCTTGCATGGCGGATCGTACCGGTCTGACCCGGCGACCGGCGCCGTCGCCGTTCCGATCTACCAAACGACGTCCTTTCAATTCGAGAATACCGATCACGCATCGCGGCTGTTCGCCCTGGAGGCGATCGGACAGATCTACACCAGGATCAAGAATCCGACGGCTGACGCGTTCGAGGAGCGCCTGGCCGCGCTGGAAGGCGGCGTTGGCGCGCTGGCCGTGGCGTCGGGCCAGTCGGCGACGGCCTACGCGATCTTCAACATCGCGCAAGCCGGCGACAATATCGTCTCATCGACCGATCTGTACGGCGGCACCTGGACGCTGCTGTCGCAGACGCTGAAGCAGTTCGGCATCGAGGTTCGCTTCGTCGATCCGGCCGATCCGGAAAACTTCCGCCGGGCGACCGATGCGAAGACCCGGGCCTATTTCGCCGAGACGCTGCCGAACCCCAAGCTCAACGTCTTCCCGATCAGGGAAGTCGCGGATATCGGCCGTTCGCTCGGCGTGCCGCTGATTCTCGACAACACCGCCGTCCCGCTCATTGCGCGCCCGTTCGAGCACGGCGCAGCGATCGTCGTCTATTCCGCGACAAAGTATATCGGCGGCCACGGCACGTCGATTGGCGGAGCGATCATCGACGGCGGCAATTTCGACTGGGCGGCGCACGCCGAGCGCTTCCCGCTGCTGACGCAGCCGGACGATGCCTATCACGGCGCGATCTGGACCGAGGCAGCCAAGCCGCTGGGTCCGATTGCCTACATCCTGCGCGCGCGCGTGAAGCTGCTGCGCGATCTCGGTGCCGCGGTCGCTCCCCAGAACGCATTTCAGTTCATCCAGGGACTTGAGACCTTGCCCCTGCGGCTGCGTCAGCACAACGAGAACGCGATCAAGGTCGCGAATTTCCTGGCACGACATCCCGCCGTTTCGCACGTGATCTTCCCCGGACTGCAGAGCGGGGAGGACCGGCGCCGCGCCGATCTCTATCTGAAGGGCGGCTATGGCGGGCTGGTCGGCTTCGAGCTGAAGGGGGGCGTCGAGACCGGCCGTCGTTTCATCGATGCGCTGAAACTGTTCTATCACGTCGCCAATATCGGCGATGCGCGCTCGCTGGCGATCCACCCGGCGTCGACCACCCATCAGCAGCTGAGCGCCGCGGAACAGCTCGCGGCAGGCGTGACGCCCGGCTACATCAGGCTTTCGGTCGGCATCGAACATCCCGACGACATCCTCGCCGACCTCACCCAGGCATTGGCCGAGGCTGAGGCGGGAAGCAGCGGCCGCAAGGCGGCCTGATCGATTCCTGAAGACGGAGTTGAAACCGAGACCATGAAGACATTGTTGCGCCTGGCGCAGGCGGCTGGCGTGCTGCTTGCCATGACTGCGGCCGCCGTTGCGGACGAACCTCTCAAGATCGCGACCAGCGCCGGCCCGGTCGGTCAGCTGGCTGGCTTTGCCGCCAAGCTCGCCAGGGATAAGGGGCAGGACGTCAAGATCGTCGAGCTGTCGGACTGGGTCGCGTTGAACGAGGCGGTGAACAGCGGCGACGTCGACGCCAACCTGTTCCAGCACGCCACCTATCTCGCGATCCAGAACAAGCAGCGCGGCTTCGACCTGGTCCAGGTCGACAAGGTCGGCGTGATCGCGCCCGTCGGGCTGTTCTCGAAGAAGATCAAGTCGCTCGAGGAGATCAAGTCCGGCGACAGCGTTGCGATCCCGAACGAGCCGCTCAACGGCGCGCGTGGCTTGATCCTGCTCGAACGCGCCGGACTGATCAAGCTGGCGCCGGGCAAGGGTTTTTCGGTCAATCGGTTTGATATCATCGAAAATCCCAAGAACCTGAAGATCGTCGAGCTCGATCCGGCGCAGACCTACCGGTCGCTCGATGACGTCACGCTTGCGCTCGTCAACATCACCTATCTGATACCGGCCGGCGGTGATCCAAAATCGGCGCTGGTGATCGACCGCACGGTCGATGACGGTCTCGTGCTGCGCTTTACCGCGCGGCCGGACAAGAAGGACGATCCGCGCCTGAAGGCCTTCATCCAGGTCTTCAATTCACCCGAGGTCAAGCACTTCATCGAGGAGAAGCTGCCGGCGTTCATTCCGGCCGGCTTCGGCAGCTAGAGCTTTCCCGAGCGAAGTGGACGCCGGTTCGCGGCAGGAAAGCGCGTCAAAACTGGAATCTGGAGCTCCGTTCCGATTCCATCGGAACGGGGTTCTAGACGCGCGCGAGGGATGCGAGTCGCCGCCTCTCGTCGGAGTGAACCAGCAGAGCGGCAAGCTCGGCGCATTGGTTGCGGATGTCGGGAACTGCGCTGATTTCCCAGAACGCGGCGCGCGTGAGCGGGCCGACGGCATACAGGCGGCGCGATGGGACGCCGTCGTGACCGATGATCGCGCAATTGCGATCGGTTTCGATGCCGATGCGGAGCGGATCGACGCGCGCCAGGCCAAGCTCGAGCAGGCTGCGCACCGCGGGATTGGCGGTTGCGCGCGGATCCTTGACAATGCCGGTGCAGTCGACGATGGCGCCGACATGCATGCGACGGAGCCTGCTCTCGCCGCGCCGCCGGTAACTGACGATCGCGCCTGTCCGGTCAGGCTCGGCCGAGATCAGCTTTGCGGCCATCGGGGTGAGCCGGCCTCCATAGATCGCTTCAGTGATCCGGACCTCCACTTGCGGCGCCATCCGATGCCGATGCACGTCCCACCAGGCGCGTGCGTGCTCGAGGAACCGGCGCTTGGACGAAAGCGGGAGCTCTCGCCACAGTCGCTGGGTATGGGGGCGAAGCCCATCGATCACGCTGCGCCAATCGCCGCCCGCTGCGATGTGCCGGTCGATGCGGCCGCGAAGCCAGCGAAGCAGGCTGCCGATTCCGGAGCCGAAGGGGACGTCCGCCTCCTCGATGTGCACGGCGTCGACCCGGCGGTGCGGTTTCGCGAGAAGGCCTCGGCGCGACATCGCAACGATCGGCCCGCGATGTCCGTCGCGCAGCAACGACAGCACGTAATCGACCATCGTCAGGCCCGTGCCGAGGATCAGGACGGTCGCGTCGTCGGCGATCGCAGCGGCAGACGGTGCTGCCCAGGGATCGGCATGTCCCGGACTGTTCGCGCGTGGATCGTGTCCGGTTGCGAGAACGACGATGTCGCCGATCAGCTGCCGGCCGTCGTCGAGGCTGGCGGTGACGTCGCCTCGCCGTTCGCGGATCGCGATGCATCTGCCGTGCACGATCGACAGGCGTTGGATGTTGGCCTGATCGGACGCCTGTTGCTCGAGCAGACTGGCAATGTAGTCACCAAAGATGCGCCGCGGCACGAAGCAATAGGGATCAGGGCAGAGCGGCGCGTCCGCCCCGCGCGAGATCAGCCAGTGCCAGAAATGGTCCGGCTGGTCGGGCAGCGCACTCATATTCGCGACCCGTACATTGAGCAGATGATCCGGATTGCCGGTATGATAGGCGATGCCGCGCCCGATGTCGGGACGCTGCTCGATCAGGCTGACACGGACATCGTCCGTCGGTTGACGCAGTAGCTGGTGCGCCAGCAGGACGCCGCTTGCGCCGCCGCCGACGATGATGACGTGACGCGCTCGAGGAGCTGTCATGCTATCGCTCTGTGCGTGATCCTGCCGCACGACATGTGCGGCGTGGGCAGACTGACGTCGGCGTGGCGATGGATCACATCTGCTGCGGTCTCGACTGGGCATGCGTCGCGCCAACGAGCGGTCAGCCGTGAGGACCAAACAGAAAGAGTTCGTGCATGTCCTTGCCGTCGGGGTTGGCGGCGCGGGCCAGCCGCCGCTGCCATCTCTTCAGCCGGCGGGCCGCGCGACGAAGGACGTGGAGCCAAGAGGATGTCCGCACCCAGAGCCTCCTTCGCATTCCGAGCCGTTCGATGAACGATAACACGCTCCTGTTCGGGACGCGCGCGAAACTCGGCGGCGCCGCGAACTTTGCAATCAGACGCGCATGGCGAGGCGATTTGCAGCAGAGAGATGCTCTCGCGACGCGGCGCCAGGAAAATTCATTCCGGGCAATGTTGCCCGATCGCCGGGCTTATGGAATTGTCCGACCGGATGGTCAATAAATAGCGGTTCGGAGGCGGGGCTGTGGTCCCGGAACCTTGCGACTATTGACTGACATCTCTGGACGATGGCCGAACGGCCGCCTGGTGAAACGGACAAGACATGGCCCGATCGCGCGCCAAGGACTATGACGACAAGCGCCTCTCGATGCTGCATCGCTCGGCCGAGCTGTTTGCCGCATCGGGATATGTCGGCACGTCGATGAACACCATCGCCGATGCCTGCGGGGTTTCGAAGGCGCTGCTCTATCACTATTATCCCGACAAGGAAGCGATCCTGTTCGATATCCTGTCGTCGCACCTCGCGAAGCTGGTGGCGGCGGTCCGCAAGGCGAGCGCACAGGCCGGCGATCCGGTCGCGCGCTTCAGGACGATCGTTGCGACCCTGCTCGAGCTCTACCGGCATGCCGACGCCGAACATCAGGTCCAGATCTCAAGTCTCAAGCTGTTGCCGAAGGACAAGCAGCAGCCGCTGCTCGCAAGCGAGCGGATCCTGGTCGGGATCATGTCGGACGCACTCGCCGCCGCCGTGCCGGCGGCGAAGCACAAGCGCCTGCTCAAGCCGCTGACGATGAGCGTCTTCGGCATGCTGAACTGGCATTACATGTGGTTTCGCGAGGGCGGGCCGATGACCCGCGCCGAATATGCCGGTTTCGTCGCGCAGCTCGTGCTGGCCGGCGCCGACGATGCCGCGGCCGGCGCCACCCGGCCGCGCGGCAGGGCGAAATCGGCCGGCCGCGGCCGACAGGCCGAGTTGCTCTGACGCGCCTCTTAACCCCGCATCGCGTTCATGGTCAGCAGCTCGTAGGTCGCCGCGGTTTCGCCGGTGCCGGTCGTGATCTCGACGTCCCAGCGTACCTCGCCATATTGCTTGTTGCGCGGCATCTTCTCCTTCGCCGTCAGCCGCACCTGGATCTGTTCGCCGGGCTGGACGGGTTTGACGAAGCGCAGCGAGTCGAGGCCGTAATTCGCCAGCACCGGCCCGTAGTCGGGATCGACGAACAGGCCGGCCGCAAACGACAGCAGCAGATAGCCATGCGCGACGCGGCCCGGGAAGAAGGGATGCCCCTTGGTCGCTTCCTCGTCCATATGGGCGTAGAAGGTGTCGCCCGTGAAATGCGCGAAGTGCTCGATGTCGTCGAGCGTGACCTGCCGCGACTTCGAGACCAGCGTGCGGCCGATCTCGAGATCGTCATAGTGATAGCGGAACGGATGCAGGTCGCCTTCGAGCATCGGGCTGCCCTTGAACCAGCGGCCGGTGACGCCGCTCAGCATCGCCGGCGATCCCTGCAATGCGGTGCGCTGCATGTAGTGCTGGAGGCTGCGGACGCCGCCCAGTTCCTCGCCGCCGCCGGCCCGGCCGGGGCCGCCGTGAACCATCTGCGGCATCGGCGAACCGTGTCCGGTGTGCTCGCTCGCGCAGTCGCGGTCGATGATCGCGACGCGGCCGTGAAAACTGCCGATGCCAAATGTCAGTTCGGTCGCAGCCGGGATGTCGTGCGTGTAGATGGATGCGACGAGGCTCCCGCCGCCGCGATTGGTCAGCGCGATCGCTTGCTCCAGACCGTCGTAACCCATAACGGTGCTGACAGGGCCGAACGCCTCGATCGCGTGGACTGCGGATGCGGCGAGCGGCTTGGCGCAATGCAGCAGCAGCGGCGGAACGAAGGCGCCGCGCTTCGCATCGGCATCGAGCAGCGCGAAGTTGCCGGGATCGCCGGCCACCAGTTCGGCTTCGGCGCGAAGCTTCGCGACATGGGCAAGCACATCGCTGCGCTGGCCGAGCCCGACAAGCGGCCCCATCCTGACCTTGTCGTTTTCGGGATTGCCGATCGTGACCTTGGCCAGACGGTCGCGCAGCGCCGTGATCACGGCATCGAGCTGTGCCGACGGCACCAGCGCGCGACGGATCGCGGTGCATTTCTGGCCGGCCTTGACCGTCATCTCCTTCGCCACTTCCTTGACGAAGAGGTCGAACTCCGGACTTCCCGGCACGGCGTCCGGAGCGAGGATTGCGGCGTTCAGCGAATCCCGTTCGGCGATGAACCTGACCGCTTCGCGCGCGATGACCGGATGCCGCTGCAGTTTTTGCGACGTGTCGGCCGAGCCTGTGAAGGACACGACGTCCTGGCAGGTCAGATGGTCGAACAAGTCGCCGGTCGATCCGACGATGAATTGCAGCACGCCTTCGGGCAGCGCGCCGGATTCGGTGATGATCCGAACCAGCTCGTGGGCGACATAGGAGGTGACCGTCGCGGGCTTGGTCACGACGGGCACGCCGGCCAGCAGCGCCGGCGCCAGCTTCTCCAGCATGCCCCAGCACGGGAAGTTGAATGCGTTGATGTGCACTGCGACGCCGTGCAGCGGCGTCACGATATGCTGACCGGCGAATGCGCCAGCCTTGGAGAGCCCTTCGACCTTGCCATCGAGCAGGAATTTGCTGTTCGGGAGCTCGCGGCGGCCCTTGCCGGCATAGGCGAACAACGTGCCGATGCCGCCGTCGACGTCGATCATTGCGTCGGTGCGGGTTGCGCCTGCGTGGAATGACAGTTTGTAGAGCCGGTCCTTGTGCTGGGTCAGATAGTCGGCCAGCGCCTTCAGTAGGCCCGCGCGCTGATGGAACGTCAGCTTTCTGAGATGTTTGCCGCCGATCGCGCGGCCATAGGCGAGGATCTCGCGCATGTCGAGATCGCTCCTGGTGGTGACCGCCACCACATCGCCGGTGACGGCACTGTGAATCTCGGCTGCCGGTTCGCCCGGGCCGGACCATTTTCCGCGCACGAAGCTGTCGAGCTTCATGACGTTGCCCGCCGTCCGTGCACCACTGGATTGAGGCTGTGTCATCGCAATTGGACCTTCTGACTTGTGATCAATGATGCGTCTCGCCTTGACGGCGGAATGTTCAATCCGAACGTTCAAGCTTTGGCTCGTCCGACAAAGCGCGTCGCGCGCTTTTCGAGAAAGGCGTTGAGCGTCACGACGCGATATCCGGTGCGGATATCGGTCAACACCAAATCGCTGACCATGATGACCTCCCGTTGCGGCTTCTGGTGGCCGAAGGTTGCGTGACGTGCGCTTGGATTACTATTGACCGTCCGGTCAGTCAATTATAATCCGCGTAACGGCTTGGGATGACGACACCGGGCAATATCGAGCGAGCACGATTTCGGTCTCGGTTGCGATTTCAGATCCGGCAATAGCGTCAGGATGATCCGGCGAGCATCGCCTGTCTGCAGCAAAAGTGCCGACGCGTAAGCATGGTCCCGTGCACTCGAGCGGTGTCGTGCTGCCACAAATCGGCCCCATATCACCGGCGACCCCCCGCCGCCATGAGGATTGGCCGATGACGATGCAGTCGCCGGATATCGCCGGGTTTCGGTTCTCGACCGCGGATTTCGGCGAGCGCGACCGCTTGCCGATCTTTCGCGAGCAGATCGGGCGGATGATCGTGAAGCTCGATCCGGAGCCACTGAGCGTCGGCGCGTTCCATGCCGAAGCCAAGTGCGCGAGCTGCCTGGGCTCGGGATCGTGTCCTGGGCGTGCAGCAACCTCAAGATCGCACGGCCGCGCGAGCTGTTCGACGGCAATGACGACCTTGTGCTGACGATCATCACGAGCGGCAACGCCCGCGCGTCGCAGCGCGGCCGCGACATCGAGCTGGGCACGGGGCAGGCCGTGCTGGAGTCGAGCGCGGAGGGGGCAACATGGTGGTCCCGGTCTCGCCGAGCCGTTTCGTCGGTCTCAGGCTCCCGCGCAAGGCGCTGGCACTGCTGGTCCGCGATCCCGAGGACATGCTGAACCGGTCGTTGCCCGCGAACACCGAGGCGATGCGTCTGCTGGCGCTCTACATCAGGGAGCTTGACGACAGCTACCAGCTCGCGACGCCCAAGCTGCGCGGCGCCGTCGTCCGGCATCTGGTCGATCTCGGGCGACGTCGCAAACAGCGCTCTCCGCCAGCCTGTGTGCTGTCGCGCACACAACATCGCCGCCCAATCACGTCCGCTGCGGGCGATTTCAGACGTCAATGCACGACAACGTGTTTCACATTGTTGCCCGATGTCGCATATGTCCAATCCCCCGTCGCCTCAGTCCGAGCCTGCCGATCGTCTCGCGCTTAAAAGGCAGCCCCCGGTGATCGTTGCAATCGGCGGATTCGTCGACTGCGATGCATTGAGGCGACTTGAGACCATCGAGGAGAATGTGATGAAGTTTGCACTTCGAGGATATTTTCTTGCGCTCGGCGCGAGCCTGGCCTTGTCCGGCGCCGCCATGGCACAGGATATCAGTGTTGCCGTGGTCGGGCCGATGACCGGCTCCGAGGCGAGCTTCGGCCAGCAGTTCAAGAACGGTGCTGATCTCGCGATTGCCGATATCAATGCGGCGGGTGGCGTGCTTGGCAAGAAGCTGAAGCTGGAGGTCGGCGACGATGCCTGCGATCCGAAGCAGGCGGTGTCGGTTGCTGAGAAGATGGCAGGCGCGAGGATTCCGTTCGTCGTTGGGCATTTCTGCTCATCGACCTCGATCCCTGCGTCGGACGCCTATGCAGAGGGCAATGTGCTGCAGATCACGCCGGGCTCGACCAATCCGCAATTCACCGAGCGCGGGTTGTGGAACACGTTCCGTGTCTGCGGCCGGGATGACCAGCAGGGCACGGTTGCGGCCGCCTACATTATCAAGAACTACAAGACCAAGAACGTCGCGATCATCCACGACAAGACGACCTACGGCAAAGGCCTTGCCGACGAAACGAAGAACGCCATCAACGCCGCGGGCGTGAAGGAAAAGCTCTATGAGGCCTATACCAAGGGCGACAAGGATTTTGCCGCTCTGGTATCCCGCTTCAAGAAGGAGTCGATCGATTTCGTCTATGTCGGCGGCTATTATGCCGAGGCTGCGTTGATCCTGCGCCAGATGCGCGAGCAGGGCGTCAATGCTGTGCTGATGGGCGGCGACGCCCTGGTCGACAAGCAGTTCGCCGCGATCGCAGGTCCGCTTGCCGAAGGCTCGCTGTTCACCTTCTCGCCCGACCCGCGCAAGAAGGCGACCGCGGCCGCGACCTTGAATAAGTTCAAGGACAAGGGCATCGATCCCGACGGCTACACGCTCTACAGCTATGCCGCGTTCCAGATCTGGAGCCAGGCCGCGGCCCGCGCCCAGACCACGGACGCAAAAAAGGTCGCTGCGGCCATCAAGGCCGGAAGCTGGGATACCGTGCTCGGCAAGATCAGCTACACGCCGAAGGGTGACATCACCCTGATCGACTACGTCGTGTACCGCCGCGACAAGGACGGCAACTACGCCGAACTGCCGGCCGGCCAATGATCGCCAGAGCGTTTTCGAGCGAAGCGGATACCGGTTCGCGTGAAGAAAACGCGTCAAAGCAAAATCAAGAGCCTCTGTTCCGATGCAATCGGAACGGAGGCAACCCTGGCTAGGCTGAATCGTTTCCCGCTGCGCCCGTGACCGGCGCATCCGGTCACACGTTCCGGGCAAAGCGTGCAGCGCCGGGGATCGGCGTGAGCCATGCGACGGCGCGATCGGTATAGATCTCGGCTTGCGGCTGCAATCCCTCCATGCTGTCGAGCGTACCGGCTTTCACCACGACCTTGCCGGGCATCAATGCGGTCTTCGCCAGCAGCGGGGACCCGCAGTGCCCGCAGAAATGACGATGGACCGGATGGCCGCTGTCGCCCTTGTCGACGAACACCACCGTCTCGCCCGACTGCTGGTAGTCGGCTTCGCGGATCACGAGGTTGAATGAAAACAGGCTGCCGCTTTGCCGCTGGCAATGTGTGCAATGACATATAGCGATGCTCCGCGGTTCGCGCTTGAGCGTGTAACGCACCGCGCCGCACAGGCAGCCGCCGTTCCGTTCCTGCGTGCTGGTTTCTCCCATTCGATGACGCCGTCGCCGCGACAAGGACGCCGCCTCAGGCGTCGCCAATCACGGCTTCGATGAATGTGGTGGCCGACTCCCTCAACTGCTTGCGGCTGTATCCGGCGCGCTCCATCACGGCGAGCCCGCGCGTGAACGTCACGATGACGCGCGCCAGCCGGTTTGCATCGGCCGTGCTGCGCCTGTTCGGCGCCGCGCTGATGGCTTTGCCGACCAGTTGCTCGAGCCGGGTGAGCACGTCCAGCACGCGCTGACGCACATCCGCGCTCGAAATGGCAGCGTCCAGCGCGGTGCGCGTCGTCAGGCAGCCCCGCTGCGGCGTGCCGTTCGTCATGTTGACGATGATCATGTCAAAGAAGTCCCTCAGTCTCGCCGAGGTATCGCCCTGCGCCAGCGCGCTGCCGGCCGCGTCCAGGAATTGCGCGGCATACTGATCGAAGGCGCGCAGGAAGATCGCTTCCTTGTCGCCATAGGCGTTGTAGAGGCTGCCGCGCTGGACGCCGGTCGCGGCCGCGAGATCCTGCATGGTCGCATCGTGCAGGCCCTTGCGCCAGAACACGTCTAGCGCGGTTGCGATCATCTCGTCCTCGTCGAACTGACGCACGCCCACCATTCGATCCACTCCATCGGGTCATTGTTGACACAATCGTCAATATTGACAATGATGTCAAGAATGAAGCCGAGGAGATCCGGATGATTACCGCAATCACGACGTTCAAGCTGCCGAAGCCGATCACGCGCGAGGAAGCCCGCAGCATCTTCCTGAGTACCGCGCCGATCTATCGCGGCATTCAGGGGCTGTTCCGAAAGACCTATTTGCTGTCCGAGGGCGGGATGACGGCCGGCGGTATCTATTTCTGGAACTCGAGAGTGGAGGCGGAAGCGCTGTACACCGATGCGTGGCGCGCCCGCGCACGGGAGAAATATGGCGCCGATCCGATCGTCACCTATTTCGAGAGTCCTGTGGTGGTCGACAACCTTGCCCAGCAGATTGTTGCCGACGATTAGCAACGAAGCGGCGGTGGCGGATGCGCATCACAGCGCATTGAGCGCCTTGCGCGACGGAGCGAGCGGCAGCCATTCCGGAATCTGCCGCCTGGCGAGCCAGTACGGACGCCAGATCGCGCGCCAGGTCGGGCGGTCGAGAGGCGCGGTGCCCCATCTGCGTTGCTCGACCTCCATCCACAACAGGCCGTGGCTATGCAGCCATTGGCGCGCTGCCCACCAGACCTCGCGCGGCATCTCGGCGTTCCGGATACCGGTGAGCTCGGCGATACCTGGCAACGGACCCTCAAAACGCGCCGCAACTCTCAGGGTGGCGACGCGTTGCCCGCTCCGCCTGACGCTCCACAGCCGCGAGCGATTGTGGGCGAGGCTGGGACCGTAGGTGCGCAGGCAATTCTGCATCGCTTCCGCCTCCTCCGAAATATCCGTGGTCGAGCTCAGCGGGATGAAGTCGTAACCGTCAACGCGGCCCGGCCGCAGCCACATATCCGCGATCTTCTCCGAGCCGAGGCTGACATGCAGCGCGTCATCGTGCGCCACGCATCGGCGGCCGCGAGCGCCGAGCCGATCTGCATGCTCGGCGTCCACCTCCGGTCGATCAGCGTATGTCCCAGCGTCGCCGGCTGCGTGGAGAACCACGCCCACAGGCCGATGAGCCGCAATCGCGCAGGATCGGTGCGCGGCGGCGCCCGGACCAGCTCGCGCGCGATCCAGACCGCCGGTCCATGTGCGAGCTCGGCAACCGCCGCGACGGATTTCAGCCAGATCGGCGCGAGCTTCGGTGACGGCGGCAGGTGGTTCGCGATCTGCCGGCGAAACAGCTCGTCATCGGGCAGTCCCGTGATCGGAGCGGTGAATGCTTCCGGCGGCAATCTGCGCAGCCACAGCGGAATGCCCGCCGCGGCCGCGGCGTCCGCGAGCGAGCGGCCGTCGATGACGCATGCGCGTGCGCGCGCCGAAGCGATCCCGGCTCGCGGGACCGCCAGCGCGAACAACAGCGCAGGAAAGCTCGCGGCAAGGTCCGCAAGACGCGTGTGCCGCATGGCCAGCGCGCGGACCCTTCCCTGAACGTGTGGATGATACCTCCGCAGCTGATGTTCGAGCAGCACGGAGCGTGTGGCCTCGCGACGAGAGGTCACCTGAAGCGTCGAGGTCATGACAAAAGTTCCGCAAGCGCGGAGCCGAAGGCCCGCGGCAGATTCGATTGCGTGTGGGTGTTGCGATTTCACCCGGGATCCGATTCCGGGACGCGCGTCAAATATCGCGCGGCGAACCCGGGAAGCGCACAGACCTGAACATCGTCGCCTCCTGCGTTGAAGTTGCGGAGCGCTCCCATAGCCTATTTCCCGCCGATAGGCAACGTGAAGCTGTGCATTGCATTTTAGCGATGTGGTGCCTGCGCGATGAGAGACCACACCGCGGCGTCGGCCGCCAAGGTCCCTTCACGATCCTGGTCAACGACGCTAGTCTGATGAGGGGCTAACAAGAAACGCAGGCGGGAGGCCATAATGACCCAACAACAATCCTCCGATCCAGGCTCCCCGGCACTGCCACGTCGCAGGCTCGGCCGCACCGGGCTCGATGTCTCCATTCTCGGCTTCGGCACGGCACCGCTCGGCGACCTGTTCGCGCGGCTCGACGACACTGCTGCGATCGCAGCAGCGGAGCGGGCGTTTGCGCTGGGCGTCAACCTGCTGGATTCCTCGCCGCTCTACGGCCATGGCCTCGCCGAACACCGCAGCGGCACCGCGCTGCGCCGCGTGGCGCGCGACGACGTCGTCGTCTGCACCAAGGTCGGGCGCTGGATGGACCCGTTCCACGGCCGCGGCGACGGCTCCAATTTCGCCGGCGGCGCGCCGCATCGCGCGGTGTTCGACTATTCCTATGACGGCACCATGCGCTCGGTGGAGCAGTCGCTGCTGCGGCTCGGCACCGATCGCATCGATTTGCTGCTGATCCACGACGTCGACGTCTGGACCCACGGAGCTGACGCGATCGAGACGCGGTTTCGCGAGGCGATGGAGGGCGCGTATGTCGCGCTCGACAAGTTGCGTTCCGAGCGCCTGGTCAAGGGCATCGGGATCGGCGTCAACGAGGCCGAGATGTGCGTGCGCTTCGCCAAGGCCGGAACGTTCGACACTGTGCTGCTTGCCGGCCGCTACTCGCTGCTCGAGCAACCCGCACTCGCCGAATTCCTGCCGCTGGCGCAAGCAAAGGGCATCGGCATGATGCTCGGTGGCGTCTTCAACTCCGGCATCCTGGCGACCGGCGCGGTTGCCGGCGCCAAGTACAATTACAAGGATGCGCCGCCGGACGTGATGCGGAAGGTGGCGGCGATTGATCGCGTCTGCCGCGCCCACAACGTGGCGCTGCCGACCGCGGCGCTGCATTTCGCGCTCGGCCATCCGGCGGTGGCAAGCCTCGTGCTCGGCGCGCAGACGCCGCAGGAGGTCGAGCGCAACGTCGCCGCGTTGTCGTCGCCCGTGCCTGCCGCGCTGTGGCGCGACCTGAAGAATGAGGGGCTGCTCGACCAGCATGCGCCGGTGCCGGCATGATGCGGATCGACGCCCATCACCATGTCTGGACCCTGGCGCGCGCGGATTACGGCTGGCTGACGCCCGAGCGCGGGCCGATCTACCGCGACTTCGGCCTGGCCGATCTCGCGCCGCATCTCGCCGCGGCTGGGATTGAAGGCACCATCCTGGTGCAGGCCGCACCGACTGAAGCGGAGACCGTATTCCTACTCGATATCGCCAAAGGGACCGAGCAGGTGCGCGGCGTGGTCGGCTGGGTCGACTTCGACGCTGCCGATGCCGCGGCGCGGATCGACGCGTTTGCCGGGCGCGAGCTCCTGGTCGGTCTGCGGCCGATGGTGCAGGACATCGCCGATGACGACTGGCTGCTGCGCCCCGAACTGGCGGCGCCGCTCGAGGCCATGGCGCGGCATGACCTGGTCTTCGACGCGCTGGTGCTGCCGCGCCATTTGCCGCGGCTCATTCAGGTGGTCGATCGCCATCCGGACCTGCAATTCGTGCTCGACCATTTCGGCAAGCCGCACCTTGCGACCGGCGACATCGCGGCCTGGAAGGACGACATCGCAAGCCTCGCCACACGATCCAACGTGGTCTGCAAACTCTCGGGTCTTGCGACCGACGCGGCACCGAACTGGCAGGTTGCCGATCTCAGCGAGGCCGTCGATCATGCACTGGCATGTTTCGGGCCGCAGCGGATGCTGTGGGGCAGCGACTGGCCCGTCGTCAACCTCGCCGGCGGCTATGCGTACTGGTTCGCAGCCGCGGAGTGCCTACTTGCTGATTTGTCAAGTGAAGCAAGAGCTGCGATTTTCGGCGGCAATTCGGCGCGGGTTTATTTGTCAAGCCGCGGACGGCCAACATCCCGGAAATAGATTGCAGCCCGCGCCCAATTTGATCCACAGCGCGCCTTGATGAATCAATCCGGGATGGTTCATAAGCGACCACCGCGCCATCGGTGATCCGGCGGCGCAACGGAATTTCAGAGAGACAGGCGTGGCAAAGATTCATCATCAGATTGCGCAGGAGCTGGGGGTTCGCGACGAACAGGTCGAGGCGGCGGTGACGCTGCTCGACGGCGGCGCCACGGTGCCGTTCATCGCGCGATACCGCAAGGAGCTCACCGGCGCGCTTGATGATGCCCAGCTGCGCACGCTGGAAGAGCGGCTGACGTATTTGCGCGAGCTCGAGGAGCGCCGTACCGCGGTGCTCAATTCGATCCGCGAGCAGGGCAAGCTCGACGCCGCGCTCGAGGCTCAGATCATGGCCGCCGACAGCAAGGGCCGGCTCGAGGACATCTATCTGCCGTACAAGCCGAAGCGTCGCACCAAGGCCGAGATCGCCAAGGAGGCCGGCCTCGAGCCGCTCGCCGATCAGCTTCTGACGCAGCCCGAGAGCGATCCGAACGAGGCCGCGACGCCCTTCGTCAATGCCGAGAAGCAGGTCGCCGACGTCGCCGCGGCGCTCGACGGCGCGCGCGCGATCCTGGTCGAGCGCTTCGCCGAGGATGCCGACCTGATCGGCGCGCTGCGTGAGGAGATGTGGTCGAACGGCATCATGGCCTCGACCGTCCGCACCGGGAAGAAGACCGAAGGCGAGAAGTTCAAGGACTATTTCGATTTCTCCGAGCCGCTGCCGAAGTTGCCGTCGCATCGCATCCTGGCGCTGTTCCGCGGCGAGAAGGAAGAGATCCTCGACCTCGCCATCAAGCCGGAGGCGCAGGAGCCGGTCGTAGGCCAGCCCGGCCTCTACGAGCTCAAGATCATGAACCGCTTTGCGATCTCCAACCAGGGCCGCAAGGGCGACAAATGGCTGACCGAGACGGTGCGCTGGGCCTGGCGCACCAAAATCCAGATCCACCTCAACATCGATTTGCGGCTGCGGCTGTGGACGGCGGCCGAGACCGAGGCGGTGCGCGTGTTCGCCTCGAATCTGCGCGACCTCTTGCTCGCGGCGCCGGCCGGCGCGCGCGCCACCATGGGGCTCGATCCCGGGTATCGCACCGGCGTCAAGGTCGCGGTGATCGATGCGACCGGCAAGGTGGTGGCGCATACGGCGATTTTCCCGCACGAGCCGCAGCGGCGCTGGGATGAGGCGCTCGCCATTCTCGGCAAGCTCGCGATCGAGCATGGCGTCGAGCTGATTGCGATCGGCAACGGCACCGCCTCGCGCGAGACCGACAAGCTCGCCGCCGAGCTCGTGAAGCGGCTGCCCGAGCGCAAGATGACCAAGATCGTGGTCTCCGAAGCCGGCGCATCGGTCTACTCGGCCTCGGCCTTCGCCTCGAACGAATTGCCCGACCTCGACGTCACCATTCGCGGCGCGGTCTCGATCGCGCGGCGCCTGCAGGATCCCTTGGCCGAGCTGGTCAAGATCGATCCGAAGGCGATTGGCGTCGGCCAATACCAGCACGATCTCGGCGAGGCCAAGCTCGCCCGCTCGCTCGATGCCGTGGTGGAAGACTGCGTGAACGCGGTCGGCGTCGATGCCAATACCGCCTCGGTGCCGCTGCTCGCGCGGGTGTCGGGCATCGGCCAGGGACTGGCGCAAAGTATCGTGCAGCACCGCGATGCCAACGGCCCGTTCAAGTCGCGCAAGGCGCTGAAGGAGGTGCCGCGGCTCGGCCCGAAGGCGTTCGAGCAGTGCGCCGGCTTCCTGCGTATCAGCAATGGCGAGGATCCGCTCGATTCATCCGGCGTGCATCCGGAAGCCTATCCGGTAGTGCGCCGCATCCTCGAGGCGACCAAGAGCGACATCAAGGCGCTGATCGGCAATGCCGACGTGGTGCGGGGTCTCAAGCCGCAATCCTTCGTCGACGATACGTTCGGATTGCCGACCGTCACCGACATTCTGCGCGAGCTGGAAAAGCCCGGCCGCGATCCGCGTCCGGCGTTCAAGGCGGCGGTGTTCAAGGAAGGCGTCGAGGAGGTCAAGGACCTAAAGAAGGGCATGATCCTCGAGGGCACCGTGACCAACGTCGCCGCATTCGGCGCCTTCGTCGATATCGGCGTGCACCAGGATGGGCTGGTGCACATCTCGGCGATGTCGCGGAATTTCATCAAGGACCCGCGCGAAGTGGTGAAGCCCGGCGACATCGTCAAGGTCAAGGTGCTGGACGTCGAGGTCGCGCGCAAGCGCATCGCGCTGACGCTGCGGCTTGACGACGAGATCGGGCCGAAGAAGGACAATGCGGCGCCGTCGCGCGATTTCTCCCGCGGCTCCGGCAAGATGACGTCGTCGGCTCCGCGCCGGCCGCAGGAGCAGTCCGGCGGCGGCGCGCTCGCCGACGCGCTGCGCCGCGCGGCCGAGAAGAACGGACGCGGCAAGCCGACCTGAGCCGCGGAGGAGGGCGGCGAGCCGAGTTCGCCGCCTTGTTCGAAATCGACCACCTGACGCTTCTGGCTGAGTTGCCTAAGCTGTCCCCGTCATCCTGAGGTGCAAGCTCTTGCGAGCCTCGAAGGATGCACGGCCCCATTTCTGGCCGATTCATCCTTCGAGGCCCGCTCCGCGGGCACCTCAGGATGACGGGGCCGAAGGGGGCCGTCCCGGCTACAGCTCTCCGGCAGCAAACCTCGCCAGCGCATCCGCGACGCCCTTGCCGTAGGCCGGGTCGGCCTTGCTGCAATTCGCGACGTGCCGTTCCTGGATGTGCTTCGACGCGTTGCCGACCTGACGGGCGGTGTTGTCGAACAGGGCCTGCTTTTGCGCGGCATTCATCTTGCGGAACAGGTCGCCCGGCTGCTGCCAGTGGTCGTCATCCACGCGATGATCCCAATGCGCGGCCGCGCCTGACAATTCGAGTGGCGGCTCGTTCAGCTGCGGCTGATCGGTCCACTCGCCATGGCTGTTCGGCCAGTAGGTCAGCGTGGCGCCCAGATTGCCGTCGGTGCGCATCGCACCGTCGCGGTGATAGCTGTGGAATGGGCATTTCGGCGCGTTGACCGGGATCTGGTGGTGGTTGACGCCGAGCCGGTAGCGCTGCGCGTCGCCATAGGAGAACAGGCGGGCCTGCAGCATCTTGTCAGGTGAATAGCCGATGCCGGGCACGACATTCGCCGGCGTGAACGCCGCCTGCTCGACCTCGGCGAAGAAGTTCTCCGGATTGCGGTTGAGCTCGAAATACCCGACCTCGATCAGCGGATAATCCGCCTTGGGCCACACCTTGGTCAGATCGAACGGATTGAACGGGAATGCCTTGGCCTGTGCATCCGTCATCACTTGGATAAACAGCGTCCAGCGCGGGAAGTCGCCGCGCTCGATGCTCTGGAACAGGTCGCGCTGGTGGCTCTCGCGGTCCTTGCCGACCAGCGCCTCGGCCTCGGCATCGGTCAGGTTCTGAACGCCCTGCCGGGTGCGGAAATGGAATTTCACCCAGACGCGCTCATTGTCGGCATTGATCATGCTGTAGGTGTGGCTGCCGAAGCCGTGCTGGTGACGGAAGCTTTTCGGGATGCCGCGCTCGCTCATGACGATGGTGACCTGGTGCAGCGCTTCCGGCAGCAGCGTCCAGAAATCCCAGTTCATGTCGGGGTCGCGCACCCCCGTGCGCGGATGCCGCTTGATGGCGTGGTTGAGGTCGATGAAGCGCAAGGGGTCGCGGAAGAAGAACACCGGCGTGTTGTTGCCGACCACGTCCCAATTGCCTTCATCGGTGTAGAATTTCAGCGCGAAACCGCGAATGTCGCGCTCGGCGTCCGCCGCGCCGCGCTCGCCGGCGACCGTCGAGAACCGCGCGAACATCGGCGTCTGCTTGCCGATCTCCGAGAACATGCTGGCCTTGGTGTAGCGCGTGATGTCGTGGGTGACGGTGAAGGTGCCGTGCGCGCCGGCGCCCTTGGCATGCATCCGCCGCTCCGGGATCACCTCGCGGTGAAAATGCGCCAGCTTCTCGATCAGCCAGACATCCTGCAGCAATGCGGGTCCGCGCGGCCCCGCCGTCAGGATGTTCACATTATCGGCAACGGGGGCGCCGGAGGCGTGGGTCAGAAACGGTCTTTTGGTCTCGTCGCTCATCGAAAGCTCCTTGCTGAAGGTCAGCACTTCGCCGTCCCGGCGCCCGCAGGGAGGCCAGGCGAAAGGTGATTGCATCGCGGGTTGGATGACGGCCGCGGGGAGGGCAGAGTCCGGTGATTGACAAATTGTGAAGCGGGTCTGCGATCCCTCGACGCCGTCGTTGTTCTCCGACAGCTGCAGGATTAAGAACCGCGGCCGATCGATTCAACGAGCGCTATCCGCCGATTCCAGCCAAATGTCCGTCGATCCCGGCCAACGCAATCGTGGCCGCCGGTCCGGGCAACTGCCGCTCGGCATGCCGGCGCGCGAATTCTAAATCCGGTGTCAGAATCTGGCGCATTTGTCAGTTGAAGTCGGGCATCGGCTTGCGTCTTCTGATCATGCTCGCGTGCGGCGATACGAATTCGCCGCGGTCCCAATCAGGGAGGGTTTTATGAAGAACAGGCTTCTCACGTGTCTCACGGCAGCGACGCTCGCTGTCAGCGTTGCGCTTGCACCCGCTGCCCTCGCCAGAGGCGGCGGTGGTGGCGGCGGACATGGCGGCGGCGGCGGCGGCTTCGGTGGCGGCCACGGCGGCGCTATGGGTGCCATGGGTGGTGGCATGCACGGTGGCGGCTTTGGCGGCGGCATGCATGGCGGTGGTTTCGGCGGCGGAATGCGTGGTGGTGGCGCGGCGTTCGCCGCCATGGGCGGCGGCGGGCATTTCGCAGGCGGGCGCGTTGGTGGTCCCCGCTTCGTCGGTGCACCGGCAATCGGCCCGCGCTTTGCCGGCGCCGGATTCCGCGGTTCGCGCTTCTTCCATCATGGCGGCTTCTTACGCCATCACCGCTTCCATCGCTTCGCGTTCATCGGTGCGCCCTATCTCTATGCCGGCTATGACTACGGCTGCTACCGCAGGGTATGGACGGCTTACGGTCTGCAATGGGTCAATGTGTGCGGGGACTATTGGTGATCGCCCAACCAACCGCACCGTTGTCGCGGTCGTCGCCAGACGTTCCATCCTGCCCCGGAATGGGATAGTCTGGCGGCGATCGTCGCGGGGCTGCCGCTCGGAGAGTTTGAGAACTCGGAGAGTTCGACACAGCTCGGAGAGTTCAGGAATATGACCGGTGCTCACCGCCGCATTCTCGTCGTCGAGGACGACCCGGAAACCGCGGATCAGCTCGTCGAGGAGCTCACCACCAGCGGTTATGATGTGGATCTGGCGGCGAACGGCCGCGAGGCGCTGAGCCAGGGTGCGGCGCGCGACTATGCCGTGATCACCATCGATCGCATGCTGCCCGACATCGACGGCATCACGGTGATGCGTCAGATGCGCGACGGCGGCATCGCAGTGCCGTTCCTGATCATCAGCGCGCTCGGCGAAGTCGACGACCGGGTGCGTGGCTTGCGCGCCGGCGGCGACGACTATCTTGTCAAGCCGTTCTCCTTTGTCGAACTGCTGGCGCGGCTGGAGGCCCTTGGCCGCCGCAGCGAGACCGTTGCAAAGGAGACCATCCTGCGGGTCGGCGATCTCGCGATCGATCTGATTTCGCGGACGGCGAGCCGCCGCGGCCGCAGGATTCCGCTGCTGCCGAAGGAATTCCAGCTGCTCGAATACCTGGCGCGCAATGAGGGCCGCGTGGTGTCGCGCGCCATGCTGCTGCGGCATGTGTGGGACCTGCACTTCGATCCCTCGACCAACATCATCGACGTCTATGTCGGACGTTTGCGCCGCAAGGTCGACGACCAGCAAGCCTATCCGCTGATCCACACGATCCGCGGCATCGGGTACTGCCTCCGTGCTCCTGGCTAAGACCCTCAAGTCGTCGACGTTCCGCCTGGCGTTGATCGCCATCGGTGTCTTCGGCCTGATCGTCTCCGCGATCTTCGCCTATGTCTACTGGTCGACGTTGTCCTATGTGCGCGACAGATCCGACCGCGCGATCAGGACCGAGCAGGCGAGCCTCGATGATGCCTATGCGCGGTCCGGCCGCGATGGCCTGACCGCGTTGATCGCGCAACGCGTCGCGGACAAGGGCTTTGCCGATCATGTGTATTTGTTGGTCGGTCCCGGATCGACCGTGCTGGCGGGAAATCTCAGACAGTGGCCGGCGGGCGCTGCCGAGAAGGGATGGGCTGAATTTCGTGCCTCCCTGCCACAGCTTTCCTCGGGCCCCTCCCTGCTGCGAGGCGTGACGGAAACCCTGTCAAACGGCGATCGGCTGCTGGTCGGCCATGACATCAGCGATCTCGACGGCTTCATGGCGCAGATCAGGGCCGCCGGCATTGCCGTCGTCGTGCTGATCATCGGGCTTGCGGCTGCTGCCAGCATCGGCGTCACGCGGCGAACCGTCGGCCGGATCGAGTCGATCAATGCGACCAGTCGCGCTATCATGCTCTCCGGCCTCGACCAGCGTATCCCGCTTCGCGGCAGCCATGACGAATGGGATCGCGTCGCCGAGAATCTCAATCTGATGCTGGACCGGATCCAGACCTTGATGGGAGACGTCAAGCAGGTCAGCGAAAATATCGCCCACGACCTGCGCACGCCGCTGACCCGGATGCGCGGCCGGCTCGAGAAGGCCTATCACGCCCCGCGGAGCGGCGAGGGGGATGCTGCGTTGATCGGCGACACCATCGCCGATCTCGACGCGGTGCTCGGGATGTTCGCGTCGATCACGCGGATTTCCGAGATCGAGACGCGAGCCCGCAAGGGTGCGTTTCGCACCGTCAATCTCGTCGAGATCGCCGCCGAGGTGGTCGAGCTCTACGATGCCGCGGCTGAGGAGGTTACCACCCGGCTCGACCTTGCCGGCGATCGGGCGGTGCTGGTTACCGGGGACCGCGACCTGCTGTTCGATGCGATTGCCAATCTCGTCGACAACGCCATCAAGCATGGCCGCGCGGGTGGGCGGGTGACGGTGACCTGCGACAACGATGAGCGAGGCGCGGTGATTTCGATCGCCGATGACGGCCCCGGGATACCCGCCGAGCAGCACGACCGCGTCTTCAAGCGGTTCTACCGGCTCGAGCAGAGCCGCTACACGCCGGGCAACGGCCTCGGCCTCAGCCTGGTCGCGGCGGTCGCGAGCCTGCACGGCGCACGGATCGAATTGCGCGACAATGCGCCGGGATTGTTGTGCAGGCTGGTCTTTCCCGCCGCGGAAACGTAGGGATGGCCGAGGGCGTCTGTGGTTCTACCCCTGGGTGCCGATGCACGGCTCACACCTCAGTCAACACACGTCGTCGTCGTGGCGAAAGCCTAGGACCCATTACCCCGAATGACAATTGTGATGCTGCGCTGGGGCCACGATCTCGTTTACATTCAGATTCGGTGGTTATGGGTTTCGCCAGGACGACGATGTGGTAAGAGCAGGTCAAAACCTCCCCGCCATCTCCACCAGCCGCCGGTGCGCCGCCTCGCGGGCGGCGCGGATCGGCTCGGTGGGCCCGGTGGTAGGGCCGATCGGTACGAAGCGCACGTCGCTGATGCCGATGAAGCGCAGCGCCTCGCGCAGATAGGGCGTTGCCATGTCGATGCGGCCGCGGTTCATGCCGGTGACGAAGTCGCTGCCGCTTGCGAGGATCACGATCGTCGGGCGGTCCTTGAGCAGCGGCAGGTAGCCCTGCGCCGGATCGAAGCGGAAGGCCAGCCCCGGCTGGATGATGACGTCGAGCCATTGCTTGAGCTTGTAGGGAATGCCGAAATTCCACATCGGCGTCGAGATCAGCACGCGATCGGCCAGCGACAGCCGCAGCGCGAGGCGCTCGGCGATTACGAAGGCGTCGTGCTGCGAATTGGTGAAGCTCTTGCCGCCGATCCGGGCGTATTTGGCCTCGAGCAGATACCCATCGAATTCCGGTAGCGGCTCGCGCCAGAGGTTCATCGCGTCTATCTCCCAGTCCGGTCGCGCCCGACGGAAGCGATCGAGAAAGGCACGTGCGCCGGCCGCCGATTCCGAGTCGGGGCGCGGTGAGCAGTTAAGGTGCAGCAGCTTCGGCACCGCGCCTCCCTAGCCAAGTGCCTTGATCACGGTGTCGGCGTTGGTCACGACGGAGACGTTCTGGAGCGCGAAATTGATCGCGGCGTTGTGCCAGTCGGCATTCATGGTCGAGCAGCAATCCTCCGGCACGATCATGAAATAGCCTTTGTCGGCGCCGGTGCGCGCGGTGTGCTCGACCGACATGTTGGTCCAGGCTCCGGTATTGATGATCATGTCGCGGCCGGTCGCCTTCAGGATGGTCTCGAGCCGGGTGCCCTCCCAGGCGCTCATCCGCATCTTCTCGACCACGAAGTCGCCCGGGCGCGGTTCGAGCCCCGAGACCGGTGCCGCGCCCCAGCTGCCGCGCACCATCGCCTTGCTGTCGACCAACCCCTCGAACAGCGGCGCATTGAGCGTGACGCCGGGCGCGCCCGGCTCGACGACGAACCAGACATGGATGATGGAGACGCCGCGCGCTCGCGCAGCCTCGGCCACGCGGCGCACATTCTCGACGACATGCTGCTGGCGGGCGTGTGCGGGCGCACCGGACTCGGCGAACGCGCCGCCGTCCATGATGACGTCATTCTGCATGTCCTGGATGATCATCGCGCAGCGTTGCGGATCGAGCTGCATCTCGCCGGCGGCGAGATTCGGCGCAGGCGTCGACGAGGCGGCGCCGGCGCCGCCGCGCTTGCCGCTCATATAGGGCTCGTGGCGCGGGCCGACCTTGGTCGGGATCGCATAGACCGAATGGGCCGCGGTCAGATAGAGCGTGCGGAAGTCGGCGCCGCCCCAGGCGAGGTTGGCGACGAGCTCGGGCAGGCGGACCTTGCCGAGCAGGTCGCCGGCGGGCGAATAGACCCAGACGCCGCCGGGCGCGGTGACCCAGACATTGCCGCGCTGGTCGCACTTCATGCCGTCGGGCAGGCCGGGCTCGAGCTCGGAGCGGATGCCGGAGGCGAACACGCGCGGATTGCCGAGCGAGCCGTCGGCATTGACGTCGAAGGCGCGGATCAGCGCCTGCACGGTGTCGTTGACATAGAGGATGCGCTCGTCGGGCGAGAAGCACAGCCCGTTCGGCTGCTCGAACAGGTAGCGGTCGACCAGCAGTTTCGGCGCGCCGCCGCCGGGCGGCACGCGGTAGACGCCCTGGAAGCCGAGCTGGCGCGGCCGTTCGACGCCATAGACCGGCATGCGGCCGTACCAAGGATCGGAGAAATAGATCGCGCCGGAGGAATGCACACAGACATCGTTCGGACTGTTGAGCTCCTGGTTCTCGTAATGCGAAGCCAGCACCTCGCGCCGCCCGTCGGGCCGCTCGCGGATCAGCGAAGACGTCGCGTGCTCGCAGACGATCAGATTGAGCTCCGCGTCATAGGTCATGCCGTTGCATTTGTTCGATGGCCGCCTGACCTCGACGACACCGCGCCGCGCATCCCAGCGCCGGCGCACATCGCCCGGCATGTCGGAGAACAGCAGGAAATGATCGGCCGGATGCCAGATCGGTCCCTCCGTGAAATCGAAGCCGGTCCCAACCTGGCCGACCGGCGCGTAGGGATCGATCAGGTCTTCGAACTCGCTGCGCAGCGTGACATGCGTCATCGCCTCGATCCTCTACGCCGGGAACCAGTTGCGCTGCGGCAGGCTCTGCACGACAGGCCCGGGTACCTGGTCATGCAGGCGGCCGACCACCATGCCGCCCTCGATCTTGGCCGGGCGATCGTGCACAGGAAGCAGATAGCGGGAGCTCGAGAGCAGCTTCTTGATCGCTGCCTTCTCGGCGCGCTTGCTGGTGCCGTGGTTGCCCGTGGTGCGCGGCTCGGCGTCGTGGATCTCGTTAAAGGGATTCACGATCTGGTCGTTGAAATCATAGATCACGTCGCCGCAGATCGTCGCAATCCCGTCGGCGGTGTGGACATGGATGTTCATCGAGCCTTCGGTATGGGCGTTGGCAGCGTCGCAATAGACGCCCGGCATCAGCTCGACCGGGCCGGTGATTTCGAGGTCGAGAAAGCGCAGCGCGCTCTTGGTGTGCAGGCGGTCGATCAGGTGCTTGATGTCCGGCGCCGGATACTGCGGGTGCATCAGGCCCGAGACGGAGTATTCCAGCTCCTTGCGGTTCAGCACGACGGTCGTGTTCATCGGGAACAGGTCGTCCTTGCCGGCATGGTCGATGTGCAGGTGGGTGTGACAGACGAAGCGGACGTCGCCCATCCGCACGCCGTGGCGGGCGAGCTGGTTCTCGATCATGTTTTCGTGGAACTGGAGCCCGCGCATGCCGAGCATCTCCATGATCTGGTTGGAGCGATAGCCGGTGTCGACCAGCACGGGATAGGGGCCGCCGAGGATCAGGAAGCCGAGCGTCAGCACGCGGCGGGTGCGGCCGCAATTGTGCCCGAGCACGAGGAAGCTCGATTCCAGCTCGATATCGCCATAGTCCAGAATCTTGATCTCTAGCGGCATCTGTCTCCCTCCCAATTCGTGTTCGTTGTTATGTTCGACCCCGCGGTGCGGCTATGGCTGTAGCCGATAGACCCGCGCCGCCGTCGTGCTGAAGATCGCATCGCGCTGTTCGGGGCTCAGCCGTTCGGCTGCCGCCTTGAAAGCGGCGACGAGATCGCGATAGCTGGTCCACAGCTTCTCGATCGGAAAGTTCGAGCCGAACAGGCAGCGGTCGGCGCCGAAGATCGCGACGGTATCGGTCACCACGCCGGCGATATGCGCGGCATCGTTGCGATGGATGAAGGTGCCGAGCCCGGACAGCTTCGACACCACATTCGGACATCGCGCGAGCCGCGTCATCCCGCTGCGCCAGGTGGCGCGGCCCTGCGGCGACAGGTCCTCCAGCATGCCGGCATGCTGCAGGATGAAGGTCACGTCAGGGCAAGCCTCCACGAGGCCGGCCGCATCGGCCATCTGCGGCGCGAACACCTGCAGGTCAAAACTCCAGCCGTAGTCGGCGAGGTGGCCGACATTGCGCCGGATCACGGGATCATTGCAGAGATCGGCACGCGCGGCGAAGCGGTACAGCGGGTTCTCGTGCCAGTGCAGCTGCATGCGCACGCCGTGCACCAGCGGATAGCGCTTCAATCGATCGAGTTGCGGGCGGACGTCGGCGACGGAGAAATCGGCATAGGCGACGAGGGCGTGCGGCCAGCCGTGCTGGTCCGCGGTCTGCTGCACCCAGGCGGCTTCGTCCTCGAATTGGCCGTTCGGCCAGTTGGTCTGGACATAGACCGAGCGGTTGACGCCGGTGCCCTTGAGGTCGCCGAGATACTCCTCGATCGGATAGTCGCGGCGGATCGGCTCATAGGGGCCGAAGATGCGCGGCTGCATCGGGCCGGACAGCCAGGCGAGATCGGCCTGCCGCCAGATGTGATGATGTCCGTCGACAATGCCAGTCACGCGGCTCTCCTTGTTCCAAGCGACAGCAGATGCGCGACAACAGCCGCGCTGGATCCGCCGTCCACGAGATCGTCGACAAAGCGCTGGATCGCGATCAGCGCCTCGGTTTGCGGCGTGAAGCCGGGCGAGGTTGCGAGCGGCGTCAGCCAGCTGACGCGCCAGGCCCGCCGCGACAGTTTTGCCACGGCATCGCGCAGCGCAGCCGGATCGCCGCGTTCCAGGCCGTCGGAGACGATCACGACCGCGGCGCCGCGGGCATATCCGCCGAATCGCGGCACGGCGAGGAACGCCTGCAGCGCATCGCCGATCCTTGTGCCGCCGTCCCAGTCGCTGACCAGGAAGGAGGCCGCGTTCAGCGCCTGCTCGCGCCGCTTCAGCCGCAGCGCCGGCGTGACTCGGGTCAGTCTTGTGCCGAAGGTGAAGACCTCGACATTGCCGGCCGCCTGCACCAGCACATGCGCGAGCTTCATGTTCTCCTCGGTGCGCGCCTTCATCGAGCCGGAGACGTCGATCAGGAACAGGATCTTGCGCGGGCGTTGGCGGCGTCGCGTCCGCCCGAGCCGCAGCACCTCGCCGTCATTGCGGACGCTGTCGCGCAGCGTGCGGCGCAGATCGGCGAACGGACCACTGCGTGCGCGACGGCGCCGGTGGCCGCGCCGTCGCGGCAGCCGCCGTGCCGCTTCGCGCGACAGTTTTCGCAGCGGATCGCTGGTCGCGGTCTGGGCAAAGCGGCGCTCGACCAATGCCTCGGCGCGCGCCGCGGCGAGGCCGGACTCATTGGCCTCGTCGGCAAGCGGCGGCTCGTCCTCGCCGCGGCCTTCCTCCTGCAGGCGAACGGCCTCTTCGTCCTCACCCTCGGCCTGCTCGATCGCCTCGGCGCCGCGGAAGTGGATGTCGAACAGCCGGTCATACGTCGCCCGGCGCTGGGGCGGCGGCGCCAATGTCGCGAGCCCGGCCAGGCGGATGTGCTCCAGGCTGCGCGGACCGAGCAGCTCGATTGCCGCGAGGAAGCTCGTCGTCTGCTCCGGCGCAACCGAAAAGCCGTTGGCGCGCAGCAGCGCGACGAACGAAACAAATATCCGCGCGGCGCGCGGCAGCTGCAGGTCGTCGTTCACGCGGCCGCCTCCGCGATGATCGCATCGAGCCGGGGCGAAATGAAATGCAGATCCTCCTCGTCCTTCAGCGCGACGCCGATCGAGCGTTTGAACGCGTCCGGCCAGCGCGCGCCGCCCTTGTTGAGCAGGGTCGCGGCCTCGGCCCAGTCGACCGCCTCGGCGATCCCGGGCGCCTTGCTCAGCGGCTCGCGGCGCAGCCGGCCGACGGCGGCGACCACCGCGCGGGCGGTGGCCTCGGCGACGCTGGACGCCCGCATCATCACGATGCGCGCCTCGCGCTCGGCATTCGGATAATCGATCCAGTGATAGACGCAGCGCCGCCGCAGCGCCTCGTGCAGATCGCGCGTCCGGTTCGACGTCAGCACCACGACCGGATGCTCTGCAGCGCGCACCGTGCCGCGCTCGGGGATCGAGATCTGGAAGTCGGAGAGGAATTCGAGCAGGAAGGCCTCGAACTCCTGATCGGCGCGGTCGATTTCGTCGATCAGAAGCACCGTCGCGTCGGGCGCGCGCAGCGCGGCCAGCATCGGGCGCTCGATCAGGAAGGCGTCGCCATAGATATCGATGCTCTCCTCGCCGGCCTGCCGGATCGCCAGCATCTGGCGCGGATAGTTCCACTCGTAGAGGGCAGCGGCGGCGTCGATGCCTTCGTAGCATTGCAGGCGGATCAGCCTGCGGCCGAGCACGGCGGCGATCGCTTTTGCAGCTTCGGTCTTGCCGACACCCGGCGCGCCCTCGAGTAACAGCGGCTTGCCCAGCGCAAGCGAGAGATAGGAGGCGGTCGCGATGCCGTCGTCGGCGAGATAATAGGCCGCGCGCAGCGCCTTCTCCAGCGCCTCTGGGCTGTCGATGCCGACGATGTTGCTGCGGACCGGCATGGAGAAACCTCAGCGCCGTGGCTGCGGACGCGCGCCGCCTTGCGCCCTGATGGCGCGCAACACCTTTTCCGGCGTGATCGGGAGATCGTCGATCCGCACCCCGACCGCGTTGAAGATTGCGTTGGCGACCGCAGGCAGCACGGGATTGGCGCACATCTCGCCCGGTCCCTTGGCGCCGAACGGACCGTCGGGCGCCGGGCGTTCCAGCACCGCGATGTCGTGCGGGCAGATGTCGCCCGGACCCGGCATCAGATATTCGACGAAGTCGCGCGGACCGTGCACCGGCTCCGGATAATAAGGCTCCGGCGTCTCGTAGAGCGCGTGGCTGACGCCCATCCAGGCGCCGCCAACTAGCTGCTGCTCGACCAGCCGTGGATTGAGCGCGCGGCCGAGTTCATAGGCGGAGTCCATCCGGACCATGTCGACCTCGCCGGTCTCGTCGTCGACCTCGACCTCGGCGACCAGGCAGGCATGCGCGTAGCATGTCGCCGGCGACATCTCGCCGGTCTCGGGGTCGACGTCGGACAGCGGCACCAGGAAGATACCGCGGCCGGAGATCGTCTTGCCCTGCTTGAACTGCGCGGCGATGGCGACGTCCTTGGTGGAGATCGAGCGATGCGGCGCGCCCTTGACGTGGATATTGCCGCGGCCGTCGGTCTCGAGGTCGGCGGCATTCACCTCCAGTTCCTCGGCGGCGGCCTCCATCATCACACCGCGTGCCTCGCGCGCAGCCGCCATTACGGCGTTGCCGACGCGATGCGTGCCGCGCGAGGCGAACGAGCCCATGCAGTGCGGGCCGGTGTCGGAATCCGCGGTGTCGACATAGACGTCCTCGACCGGCACGCCGAGCGTCTCGGCGCAGATCTGCCGCGTCACCGACTTCATGCCCTGGCCGAGGTCGATCGAGGACAGCGCCACGGTGAACTTGCCGCTCGGGTTGGAATGCACCAGCGCCTGGCTGGGATCGCCGCCGAGGTTCATGCCGATGGGATAGTTGACCGACGCGATGCCGCGTCCGCGATGCCGGGTCATGGTCAGCGCCTCCTGGTGCCGAAGACGGAAGAGAAGCGGGTGGCGCCGTGCGACGGCGCGCCCGGCCGCGGCGGCGGAGACGACGGTGGCGGCGAAGAGGGCGGCGGTGGCGGCGGCTCGCGGGTCGCGGCCGGCGCGCGGTCATACGTCGTGCGCTGCTGGGATGGTGAGGCCGGCGGTGCATGCGGCTCGCGCGGGGTCGGCGTCACGGCGGCTCGCGCGCCGCCACCATCCTTGCGCGACGACATCCGCTTGAAGTCTTCGCGGAGCGGCCACTTGGCCTTCTCCGCTGCGACCTGCACGCATTCGATCAGCGCGGTGTTCTTGGCCTCGCGGCGGTGCGCCTTCATGTCGCCGTCGCGATACGCATTGAGGATCCGGAACTCCATCGGGTCCATGCCGACGAGATGGGCGAGCTTGTCCATCTGGCATTCGATGGCGAAATCCATCGCGGTGACGCCGAAGCCGCGCATCGCGGTCGCCGGCGTGCGATTGGTGAAGACGCAGTAGACGTCGCCATGAACGTTCGGGATCGTGTAGGGGCCGGGCAGATGGGCGGCGCATTTCACCGCTGCATAGCTCGACAGCCGCGTATAGGCGCCGCTGTCGAAGTAGGCGCGCACCTTGCGGGCGACGATGCGGCCGTCGCGCATCACGCCGTCCTTGATGTAGATGCGCTCGGCGCCGCGCGGCGGCCCGTACTGCATCTCCTCCTCGCGCCCGAACACATAGCGCACCGGGCGACCGGTCAGCATCGCGCCGAGGATGCAGAGCGGCTCGGTCAGCGTATCGACCTTGCCGCCGAACCCGCCGCCCACGGTGCCGCCGATGAAGTGGAAGGTATTGGAAGGCACGTCGAGGATCTTCGCGCAGGTGTCCACCGAGAAGAACAGCGCCTGCGTCGAGGTGTAGACGATGTAGCGGCCGTTGGTGTCGGGAGCTGCGATCGAGCCGTTGGTTTCGGTCGGCGCGTGCTCGATCGGCGACATCTGGTAGCGCTGTTCCAGCACATGGTCGGCCGTCGCGAGTGCGCGGTCGGCATCGCCGAAGCGCAGCTGCTGGTGATCATAGGTCTCGTGATAGGTGAAGGTGTT
Source organism: Bradyrhizobium sp. 33ap4 (assembly GCF_032654765.1). Taxonomy (NCBI): domain Bacteria; kingdom Pseudomonadati; phylum Pseudomonadota; class Alphaproteobacteria; order Hyphomicrobiales; family Nitrobacteraceae; genus Bradyrhizobium; species Bradyrhizobium sp. 33ap4. The sequence goes on from NZ_JAUMTJ010000002.1 coordinate 132,526, forward strand.
CTTGGGATAGACCTCGTTGACCACGGGCGCGCCCGCCTTCAGCGCCTCCTCGACGTCGAACACCGCCGGCAGCGGCTCATAGTCGATCTTGACCTTTGCGATGGCCTCATAGGCCTCGCGCGGGCTGTCGGCGACGATCGCGACGATGGGTTCGCCCTTGTAGCGCACCTTGTCGACCGCGAGCGAGGGCTCGTCGTCCTTGCCGAAATTGATCAGGCTGAGCAGCGTGTTCAGGTTGCGCGGCACGTCGGAGGCGCGGATCGCACGCCGGACCCCCTGCGACCGCTCGGCCTCCGAGGTGTCGATGCGGCGGAGTCTTGCATGGGGATGCGCGCTGCGCACCACCTTCAGATGCAGCATGCCCTGCAGCTTGTGGTCATCGAAATAGGGCGAGGTGCCGGTGACATGGCCGAGCATATCCTGGCGCTGCGTGCCTTTGCCGATCTCCTTCAGATTGTCGTCGCGCTCGTCGGCGAAGATGTCCTTGCGCAATTCCAGCATGGCACTATTCCCTTACGCACGCGCCCGGCCGCCGGAAGCGGCTGATAGCACGGCGTTGATGATCGGCTCGTAGCCGGTGCAGCGGCAGATGTTGCCGGAGATCGCCTCGACCACTTCGGCGCGGCTCGGCTGCGGATTGCGGTCGAGCAGCGCCTTCGCGGCCATCAGCATGCCGGGCGTGCAGTAGCCGCACTGCGCGGCGAAATTGTCGGCGAAGGCGCGCTGCAGCGGGTGCAGATTGGGGCCGTCCTTGACGCCGTCGAGCGTCTCGACCGAGCGGCCGGCGACCGTTTCGGCGAGCGTCAGGCAGGAGAGATGCAGCTCGCCGTCGATCAGCACGCTGCAGGTGCCGCAGCCGCCCTGGCCGCAGCCGAACTTCGGCGTCATGTCGCCGATCAGTTCGCGGAGCGCGACCAGAAGGTTGGTGCCGCCGTCGACGAAGATCGCGACGTCACGGCCGTTATGCTGGAATTGAAGGGCAGTCTTGGCCATCACGAATTATTCCTGACCGGACAACAGACGGCGGAGATGCACGCCGACGATCTCGCGGCGATACCAGGCGCTGGCGAGCGCATTGTCGCCGGGTGACGTTCCCTCAACGGCTGCCGCAGCAGCTGCGCTGATGGTGGAGGCGTCGAGCGCGCGGCCTTCGAGCGCGCGCTCGACGGCACGGGCGCGGATCGGCGTCGGCGCCATCGAGCCAAGCGCGACGCGGGCGCCGACGATGCGGCTGCCGTTAACGGGCAGGTGCGCCGCGAGCGTGATCACCGCGCCGCCGTTGGGCTTGATGCGCGCGATCTTGCGGTAGCGGAAGGCCTCAATGCTGCCGGGCCTGGCAAAGGAGATCGCCAGCACCAGCGATCCGGCCTGCCGGTCGCGCGATTGCAGGAACTCCTCGATCGGAATCTCGCGCCCGCCGAGGCCGCCCTGGACGGACACCGTGGCATCAAGCGCGAGCATCGCGACCGTGAAGTCGCCATACGGCACCGGCGCGAACAGATTGCCCCCGACGGTGCCCATGTTGCGCACCGCCGGCCCGCCGATCGAGCGCGCCGGGGCGTGCAGGAAGGCGAGGTCGCGTTCGGCCAGGACGCGGGCGAAGGTGACGCCGGCGCCGAGCGTGATGCGCGAGCCGGTGGCATCGATCCGTGTCATCGCTTGGTCGCTGGCGCGCACGATGGTCGAGATCGAGATGTCGCCCTCGTTCAGCGCCCGCATCACCAGCGTGCCGCCGCCGAGATAGCGGGCGCTGCGATCCGAGGACAGCGCCGCCGCGGCGTCATGGGTGCTGGTGAAGGTCTTCACCGTGACTGGCATGATGGTGCTCTCCGCTTACGCGGCCTCCTTCAGATGCCGGCGGATGGCGTTGAAGCCGGCCTGGTAGATGTCTTCCGAAACCATCCGCGTGATGCGCTCGCTGTCCTCGGTTCGCGTCGTGAAGCGCGACTCCCAGTGCCAGAAGGTGCGGTCACCATCGGTGACCGGCAGCAGACGGACATGCGCCACGTAGTTGAACATCGGGATCGGCGTATCGAGCAGGCAGTAGCTGAACGATTGCTCAAGATCGGACAGCGCCAGCAGTTGCTCGCGCAGCTCGGCGCCGTCCTTCAGCTTGAAGCGCCTGACGCAGCCGATCTTGTCGGACGGCTGGGCGCGCTCGATGCCGCTGCTCGCGACCGCCGGATGCCAGCGGTCATGACCGTTGAAATCGCGCAGCACGGCCCACACCGCATCGGTCGGCGCATCCAGGATCGTGCTTTTGACGATATGCGGCACGGTCTATCCTCCGAACGCCCGCTTCAACGCGTCGAAGCCGCCCTGGAACACGCCGCCGCCGATATTGTTGACGAGCTCCGTCTCGCGCTCCGGCGCGCAGTCGAATTCGGCGGTCCATTCCAGGAAGGTCTGGTCGCCGTCGGTGACTGGCGTGAGCCGCAGCGTCGCGACGTAGTTCTCGACGCCCATCGGCGATTCCAGGATCGAATAGGTGCAGAACATGTCGTAGTCGGACAGCCCGAGCAGCTTCTCGCGGATGCGATCGCCGTTGCGCAGCCGGAAATCCCTGACGCAGCCGATCTTGTCGGAGGGCTCGCCGCCCTCGATCCGGCTTTCGGCGATCGCGGGATGCCAGTTCGGCAGCCCGTTGAAATCGCGGACGCGGGCCCAGACCCGGTCGTTGCGGGCGTTGACGACGGTGGAAACGTAAACCCGTGCCATGGCGTGAGCTCAGTCCTTCTTGCGCGGCGTGCGCTCAGGTCGCGCCGGCTCGCCGCCGCCCTCGGGCGCCGGCGGCTTTTCCTCGGCGCCGCTCTTGCGCGCGGAGTCCTTGATGCCTTGCATGTCTCGGGCTTCGCGGATCAGGCCGGGCATCTTGGCGAGGCTGCCGCCCTCGACGCCGATATCCGAGAGGATCGAGTCGATCAGCGGCGCCTGCACGCGGTAGCGCAGCGCCGAGTCGATCACTTCGTCAGTGGCGCTGCGTCCGGTGCCGTTGCCATGCCCGTTGCCGTTGAGGCCGTCGACCTGGAGGATGCGGATGCCCTCGATCTTCTCCATCGGCTTGACGCTCTCGCGCACGATGCCCTCGATCCGGTCGAGCAGCTTGCGGCGGAACAGCGAGTAGCGCGCCTGATCGGTCAGCACGTTCTCGGCCTCGTTAAGCAGACGCTGCGCCTCGGCCTCGACCGTGGCACGGACCCGTTCGGCCCCGGCTGCGATCCTGGTTTCCTCGGCCTGCTTTTCGGCGAGCAGCACCTCGACGGTCTTGCGCCGCTTTGCGATCTCGCTTTCGCGCGCGGTGACGACGCGTTCGGCCGCTTCGGTGGCGTGGATCCGGGCGTCCTCGGCCGCGGCTCGTGCCGCGGATTCTTCCAGTGATTTCTGATGCAGCGCGATGGCCTTTTCCATCAGCGCGGTCTCGACATCCTTCTCGCGGTTGACCTCGAGCTTGCGTAGCTCGCGCTCGCGGCCGATGCGGGCCTCGTCGAGGCCACGGTCGGAGGCGATGCGGGCGCGTTCGACCTCCTCGCGGGCGACGATCTCGGCCTCCTGCAGCGACTGGTTGCGAGCGACCTCGAGCTGTTCGATCGCACGGCGCCGCTCGATCCGGGCCGCCTCCAGCGCCTGCTCGCGGGAGACGTCGGTGGTGTCGATGTCCTTGCGCGCCACAATTTCGGCCTGCCGGACCTGCCGGTCGGCATCGATCCGCTCGGAGCGCTTGGCGGCGAGCGCGATCACGCGCTCCTCGTCGGCGAGCTCGATCGCCTTCTTCTGGTCGATGTTGAGCACTTCGCGGGTCCTGGAGGAGGCGATCCGCTCACTCTCCAACGTCAGCTCGACATCGATGCGCTGCCGCTCGATGGCGTCGCGGCGCTTCAGCTCGGCGGCCTCGATCGCCTCGGTGCGCGCGATCTCGAGCCCGCGGGTTTCGCGCTCGGCGCGGATGCGCTGCGCGGCGACCGACTTCTCCTGCGAGATCCGCGCCGCCTCGATCGCCTCGCGGGAGGCGATATCGGCTTCCTCGATCGCGCGGGTGCGGGCGATCTCGAGCGCCCGGACGTGCTCTTCCTGGGCGATCCGCGACGCTTCGGTGGCTTCGCGGGCACTGATCCCGGCGATCTCGACCGCCTGGTTGCGCTCGATCTCGAGCTTGCGTGTGGTGTGGTCGGCGGCGATGCGCTCGGCGGCCAGCATCTTCTCGCGCGCGATGCGGGCGGCCTCGACCGCCTTCTGCGCCTCGATCTCGGCTTCCTGGATGGTGCGAACCTGCTGGATTTCCAGCGCGCGGGTGCGCTCGTCCGAGGAGATGCGCTCGACATTGACCGTCATGGTCTGGGCGATGCGCGCCTTCTCGGTGGCCTCGCGCGCGGCGATCTCGGCCTCGTCGACCGCGCGGGTGCGCTCGATCTCGCGGCGCCGGGTCTCCTCCTCATTGGCGATGCGGGCATCGGTGACGACGCGGTCCTGCTGGATCCGGGCCTTCTCGATCGCCTCGCGAGCGGCGATCTCGGCTTCCTCGACCGTGCGCATCCGCTCGATCTCGCGCTGGCGCACCTCGCGCTCGGAGGCGATGCGGGTGGTGTCGACCGAGCGCTGGTTGGCGATCCGGACCTTCTCGATCTCCTCGCGCGCCAGCAGCTCCTTCTCTTCGACCGCCCGCGTCCGCTCGATCTCCTTGTGCCGGGTCTCGCGCTCCGAGGCGATGCGTGCTTCGGTGATCGCCTGCTCGTTGGCGATGCGCGCTTTCTCGATGGCTTCGCGCGCCGCAATCTGGGCCTGCTCCGACTCTGTCTCGCGCAGCGCGCGCTCGCGGGCGACCTCAGTGCGCTGCAGGGCACGGCGCATCTCGATGTCGCGTTCCTGCTCGAGACGGGCGGTCTCGCTTTCGCGCTCGATCTCCAGCGCCTGCCGCTCGGCCTCGAGATTGCGGGAGCGGATCTTGATCATCGAGTCCTGCTCGATGTCGTTGCGCAGCTTGCGCTTGGCCTCGATGTCCTCCATCAGGCGGGTCAAGCCTTCGGCGTCGAAGCGGTTCGAGGGATTGAAATATTCGAGGTCGGTCTGATCGAGATCGGTGATCGCGACCGACTCCAGTTCGAGGCCATTCTGCGCCAGTGCTTCGGCGGCATTGGCCTTGACGCGCGCCACATAGTCGCCGCGCTGCTCGTGCATCTGCTCCATCGTCATCTCGGAGGCGACTGAGCGGATCGCGGAGATGAATTTGCCGGAGAGCAGGGTGTGGAGCTGCTCGGGCTCCATGGTGCGGCGGCCGAGCGTGGCGGCAGCGATCGAGACCGCTTCGCGGGTCGGCTGAACCCGGACGTAGAAATCGGCCTCGATGTCGACGCGCATGCGGTCGCGGGTGATCACCGCGTCCTGCCTGGAGCGCACGATTCCCATCGGCAGCACGTTCATGTTGACCGGCGTGTAGTCGTGGATGAACGGCAGCACGAAGGCGCCGCCATTGATCACCACGCGCTCGCCGAGGAAACCGGTGCGGACGAAGGAGACCTCCTTCGACGAGCGGTGATACAGCCAGTTCACGACATAGACGATGATGACGATCGCGACGATTGCGACGATGAGCCAGAGGATCAATTCACCGACCAGCATCCCCGACATCTCTTCCTCCCTTGGTCACGGCGGCTAGCGCGCGCCGATCGCCTTGAATTTGCGAACCTGATCCGTGAGCGCCCGCTCGACCGGCAGGCGTTCCATCGAGGAGGCGCCGTAGAAGCCGTGGCAGTTGCGGGTCTGCTTCATGATGAAATCGGCATCGGCGGGGTCCGCGATCGGACCGCCATGCGCGAGCACGATGATGTTCGAATTGACGCTGAGCGCGGCCTCGGCCCAGGCCTCGATGCGGGCAGGGCAGTCGGCGAGCTTTGGCGCGGTCTGCGCGCCGATTGTGCCGCCGGTGGTGAGGCCCATATGGCAGACGATGATGTCGGCGCCGGCGATCGCCATCGCGGCAGCCTCCTGCTCGCTGAACACATAGGGCGTGGTCAGCATGTTCTTCTCATGCGCCTTCGCGATCATGTCGATCTCGAGCGCATAGGACATTCCGGTCTCTTCGAGATTGGCGCGGAAGGTGCCGTCGATCAGGCCGACGGTCGGGAAGTTCTGCACGCCGGCAAAGCCGATCGCCTTGAGCTGGTCGAGGAACACATCCATGTCGCGGAACGGATCGGTGCCGTTGACGCCGGCGAGCACCGGCGTCCTGGTCACGACCGGCAGCACCTCGCCGGCCATCTCGACGACGATGGCGTTGGCATCGCCATAGGGCATCAGGCCGGCGAGCGAGCCGCGGCCGGCCATGCGGTAGCGGCCGGAATTGTAGATCACGATCAGGTCGACGCCGCCGGCCTCCTCGCATTTCGCCGACAGTCCGGTGCCGGCGCCGCCGCCGACGATCGGCTCGCCGCGTGCGATCATGGCGTGAAACTTCTTCAACAGCGCTGCGCGTTCAAACCTGGCCATGGGTCACCTCGCCACTCTCCGCCGACCACCGGCGCGTCCGAGCAAGGGGCGGAACGCGCTGACGATGGCGGCGCTGAACTCGGGATCGTTGATATTGCGCTTGATGTGGATGATCTGCCGGTTGCCGGTCTGGCGCACGGTGCGCTCCAGCGCGCGGAACAACGCTGCATCGGCCTCCGGGTCCCAGAACGGCTGGCCGGGTGCATCGAGCGCGGAGACGCCGCCCTCGGCCAGGAAGAAGCGCACCGGCCCGTCCATCTGGTTGAGCCGTTCGCCGATCCAGCGGCCCATGCGCTCGTTCTCTTCCGGCGTGGTCCGCATCAAGGTGACCTGCGGATTGTGGATGTGGAATTTGCGCTGCCGATAGCGCTCCGGGATCGTGTCGGGTGCGCCGAAGTTCACCATGTCCAGCGCGCCGACCGAGCCGACATAGGGCACGCGGCTGCGGACGATGGCGCCGAAGCGATCCTCGGTCGCCGGGAACACGCCGCCCATCAGGAGGTCGCAGACCTCGGTCGTGGTGAGGTCGATCACGCCGGCGAGTTGGCCGGACTCGACCAGCTTCTCCATCGAGCGGCCGCCGACGCCGGTGGCGTGGAAGACGAGGCACTCGAAATCCTCGCGCAGGTCCGCCGCGATCTTCTGCACGGCCGGGGTGGTGACGCCGAACATGGTGATGCCGATCGCCGGAAGGTTCGCGCCTGCGCTGCGCTGCTTGCCGGCCTGCTCATCGAGCCGCGCCTTAACCATGCCGACCAGCGCATGAGCGCCGTTGCCGAGCACCGTGCGCGAAATCGAGTTGAGACCCTGCACGTCGGTCACCGAATACATCATGGTGATGTCGGCGGGACCGACATAGGGACCGACGTCGCCGGACGCGACCGAGGAGATGATCAGCTTCGGCACGCCGACCGGCAGCGCGCGCATGCCGGGCGCGACCAGCGACGCGCCGCCGGAGCCGCCGGCGGAGATGATCCCGGCGATATTGCCCTGGCGACGCAGCCATCGCTCGAACGCCTCCGCCATCGCCGTCACCGAGGCGCCGCGATCGGCGCCGAACACGCCGGAGCCGCCGCGGCCGTGGTTCAGTGCGATCTCCTGCGCGGTGACATCGCAGCTCGCCGCTTTGCCGCTGGTCGAGACGTCGACCAGTCGCGTGCGCAGGCCGCTGCCGGCGATGATATCGCGGATGAAGCGCAGCTCGGCACCCTTGGTGTCGAGCGTGCCGACGATGAGGACGACCGGTGGCCCGGACGTTCGGGAGGTCGTCGGTTCGCGTCGCTGCCGGGTTGCCTCCTCGAGCCGAGTGACTCCGGTGGACTGCGTCCGTGCGGCGGCCTCGATGCGGGCGAAAGGCACCGGCTGCGACCAGCGGGTCGGCAGCACGGGATTGGAGACGTAGATGCGGGTCGGCCCCTTGCGTTCCGGCTGCGGGGCACCGGCCGCTTCGGCCTTCGCCGGTGCTGGCTCGGCGTCGGTCTCGTCGGCGCCATGGGTGCCGACGCCGAGCAACCGCTGCTGCAACTCGCGGTCGGTTGCAAGGCGGGCGGAATCGATGATCCGGTTGATCCGGCCATTGACCATGATGGCGACGTTGCGCGACACCGCCGTCGCCACACCGATGTTCTGCTCGATGACCAGCACGGAGATGTCGCCCTCATCGCCGAGCCGCAGCAGCATGTCCTCGACCTGGGCGACGATCACGGGCGCAAGGCCTTCGGTCGGCTCGTCCATGATCAAGAGATGCGGATTGGTCAGCAGCGCACGCGCGATCGCGAGCATCTGCTGCTCGCCGCCGGACAGCTGGTTGCCGCCGTTGGTCTTGCGCTCGGCGAGGCGCGGGAAGGTGTCGTAGATTCGCTCGATGGTCCAGGCGCCGCGCCGCAGGCCGCCGGCAAGCGCAAGGTGCTCGTCGACGGTCAGCGACCGCCACAGGCGGCGGCCCTGCGGCACATAACCGACGCCGAGCCGGGCGATCCGTGCCGGATTGAGCCGCGTGACCTCTTCGCCGCGAATCCGGATCGAACCGCCGCTGGCACGCACGAGGCCCATGATCGCCTTGCACAGCGTGGTCTTGCCCATGCCGTTGCGGCCGACTACCGAGAACACGCCGGACTCGAGCGTGAGATCGACGCCCTGCAGCGCATGCGAATGGCCGTAATAGACGTCGAGGCCCTTCACCTCGAGCGCGGGCATTGCGCGGCGGTCATTCATGGCCGCCTCCGAGATAAAGCTCCTGCACCTCGGGATCGGATTCGATCTCGCGCGGCAGGCCTTCCTTGAAGATGCGGCCGTTGTGCATCATCGTCACGCTCTCGACGACGCGCAGTGCGACGTCCATGTCGTGCTCGATGATGATGTAGCCGATATGCGCCGGCAACGAAGTCAGGATCTCGATCAGCTCGCGCCGCTCGGTCGGCGACAGCCCCGCCGCCGGCTCGTCGAACAGGATGAAGCGCGGCGCGCCGGCCAGCGCCAGCGCGATCTCGAGCTGCCGCTGCTGGCCATGTGCGAGCTCGGCGACGCGCTGGTCCTTCACGCCGCTGAGGTGAACCGCCTGGACCAGCGTTTCGGTCGCGTGCATCAGCGCATCATTCTGCCCCGGGCGCAGGAACGAGAACCGGCCACGCGAGACGCCACGGCAGGCGAGGTAGACGTTGTCCTGCACCGTGAGGCCGGGGAACAGCGCCGAGATCTGGTAGGTACGGCGTAAGCCCCGGCGGATCCGCTCATAGGGCGGGAACTGGGTGATGTCCTCGCCGAAGAAGCGGATCGTGCCGGAGGAGGGCGGGAAGTCACCGGTGATGCAGTTGAACAGCGTGGTCTTGCCGGCGCCGTTCGAGCCGAGCACCGCGCGCCTTTCGCCCGGCCGCACAGTGATGGTGACGTCGGTCAGCGCCGCCAGCGCGCCGAACAGCCTTGTCACGCCGCGCAGTTCCAGCGCCGCGCCGGCGCCGACCACGGACAGCCGCTGCGCGACGCTATCCATGGCGGCCTCCGCCTGAACGTTGCGTCGAGGATGCATTGCGCTGCCGCCAGCGTTCCCACAGGCCGATCACGCCATCCGACGACCAGAACACGATGGCGAGGAAGCCGAGCCCGATCAGCAGCCGGAAGCGGTTGCCGTCTAGCCCGAACTTGATCAGCACGTCGAGCGCGAAGGTCCGCAGCAGCACGAAGATCAGCGCGCCGATGAAGGGTCCGATCGGCCGCGTGATGCCGCCGACCACGGCGATGATCAGGACGTCGATGCAGGCTCCGACGCTGACCGAGCCGGGCGAGATCTGCCGGTAGTTCCAGACCTGCAGCACGCCGCCGAGCGCGGCGATGAAGGCGGCGAAGGCGTAGGCCGCGATGCGGTGCGCATTGGGGTTGAAGCCGAGCGCCGCCATGCGGCGGGAATTGTCGCGGACGCCCTGCAGCGCGAGGCCGAACGGCGCGCGCGAGACATACTGGACGGCGAAGTAGCAGATCGCGGCGACGCCGAGCGTGACATAGTAGAAGGCGATATCGGCGCGCCAGTCGACGCCCCAGAAATGCGGCGTCGCGACGGTGTTGATGCCGGTGTGGCCGTTGAAGATCGCCCAATTCTGGTTGGTGAAGTAGTAGAACGCCGCGCCGATCGCGAGCGTGATCATGATGGTGTAGATGCCCTCGGTGCGCACCGCGAGCGCGCCGCCGAGCGTGCCGAACAGCGTCGCCAGCGCCAGCGCCATCGGGGTTGCCAGCCACCACGGCCAGCCGAGGCTGATATTGGCGTTGCCGCTGATGCCGAAGACCGCGACCATGTAGCCGGCGAAGCCCGCGATGGTGAGCTGCATCAGGCTGACCATGCCGCCATAGCCGGCGAGGAACATCAGGCTGAGCGCGATGATGCCGAGGATCAGCGTGGTGGCGAAGATCTCGATCAGAAAGAAGCCGTTGGCGATCAGCGGCATGATCACGAGGATCAGCGCGACCAGCCAGGCCGCCGGGTTCTGGAATTCCGGCCAGGCACGGATGAAGGCGCGGCGGGTCGCGTTGGCGGACGGGTCGGGGCGGAACTGGGTGCTCTGCAGCAGCGACATCTGTCATCGCCTCGCGAGCAGGCCCTGCGGCCGCAGCGCCAGCACCAGCACCATGATCAGGAAGGTGACGACGATGGCGTAGGTCGGGATGTAGACCGAGCCGAGTTGCTCGGCGAGGCCGATGATGACGGCGCCGAGCGCCGCTCCCGGGATCGAGCCCATGCCGCCGACGATCACGACGACGAGCGAGGCGAGCAGGAACCGCGTATCCTCGCCCGGCGACAGCGACTGGAAGGTGCCGCCGACCACGCCGGCGATGCCGGCAAGGCCCGCGCCGAGCGCGAACACCAGCACGAACACCAGCTGGATCCGCACGCCGGTGGCGGCCAGGATGTCGCGGTCGTCGACGCCGGCGCGCACGATCATGCCGATCCGCGTACGGTTGAGCGCCAGCCACATCGCGATTCCGATCACGACGGACGCAGCGAAGATCACCAGCCGCACCAGCGGGTATTGCAGATAGACCGGTTCGCCCGTTGATTTGATCGCGGTCAGCAGCGGCAGCTGGATCGGGCCGATCAGCCAGCTCGGGGTCTGGATCTGGTAGAAGTCGCCGCCGAACACCCAGAGCATCAGATCGGCGAACACGATCGACAGCCCGATCGTCACCATGGTCTGCCTGAGGTCCTGACCCTCCATGCGTCGGAACACGACGAGCTGCAGGATCACGCCGACCAGCGCCACCGCGATGAAGGCGATGATGAAGCTGAGGAGCCACGACCCGGTCCAGCTGCTGATCGCGTAGCCGACATAGCCGCCGAACAGATAGAGCGAGCCGTGCGCGAGGTTGACATTGCGCATCAGGCCGAAGATCAGCGTGAAGCCGCTAGCCACCAGGAAGTAGAGCCCGCCGAGCGTGATGCCGTTCAGCACCGCGTTCAGGAACACGCGCTTGCGGCCGATCGCGGCCTCCAGCCCCGGCGGCCAGATCGCGAACACCAGCCACGCGAGCATCGCGACCGCGATGATCACGATCAGTGCCCAGGCCGGATGGCGTTCGATGAACCTGGCCATCTCCGTCGCGTTCCCTCACTGGTCGCGACCGTCTGCCGGGCCGCGTGTCCAGTATCCTACCGAGGGCGTAAGCTCAGGATTTGATCGACAGTATCTTTTATCGTGCGCTCCGGAACTCCTTCACGGCCGCAACACCTTGGCGGCGCGGCGATAGTCGGTCGGGGCCATGCCGACATTGGCGGCGAAGAAGCGGGTGAAGCCGCTCTGCGAGGAGAAGCCGAGGTCGAAGCCGATATCGGCGATCGGCGTCTCGGTCGCCACCAGCGCATCGAGCGCCTGCTCCATGATCAGCGTGTTCATGTAGAGGTGAGGGGTGACGCCGGTCTGGGTGCGGAACAGCCGGTAGAAATGCGGCCGCGACAGCCCGGCCTCGCGCGCGATCGCATCGAGCTCGATCTCGGCGCCGGGGCTTTCCGACATCAGCTTGATCGATTTGCGCACCCTGAAATCGGTCACCGCGGCCGCCGCGCGCGCATCCTGCGCGGCCTGCCAGCTCTCCTCGTAGCAGGAGTCGATCAGCTGCCGGAGTTCGCAATCGAGGCTGCGCAGCGACGGCGCGCCGCACACTAGTGCTGCGGTGCGGCGGATCAGCCGGTCGAGCGCTTCGGTGCGCGGAAAGAAGGTGCGGCCGAACCGCAGGCCCTGTGCCGTCGCGGGCTGCGGCGCGAACCATTCGGCGTTGACATAAAGCACGAAGAAGATCGCGCCGTGGTCCATGTCGGTCGGCAGAAAGTTGTGCGGTTCCCACGGGTTGACCGCGACGACGGTGTCGTCCTTGAGCAGCAGCCGCTGCTCCGAGACGTCGATCTGCGCCGGCGTTCCGCCGACATGAAAGATCAGATGCCCCTCGCGGTGCGCATGCACGTTGAAGGGACGGTTCAACTGATAGACCGTCGCGCGACCGAACCGGCCGTGGAAGACGGCAAGCGCCCTGCTCATGCCTCCCCTCCCGCGGGATGTTCTTGCCTTTTCGACAAGGGTTCATCATCCGCCCGCGGAAAGCAAGGGCGAGCAGGGCTCTTGATGCAACCGCGCACCATGCCGCGGCCGTTCAGCCTGCACTGCAACAAATACGTCAGTACTTCTTGCACTCCGGGACCGTGCGGCTCGGCAGGCCGATCTTGGCGAACACCGCCGGATCGTAGCCCAGCGTCTGGTTGACGTTCGGGATCACCTTGACGACCTTGCTGAACAGCGCGCCCTTGCCGTCATCGACCACCTCGGTGACGAAATTGGTGCCGATCGCCTGGCGGTTGGAGTCGAGCTTGATCTTGCCGTTCGGCGCGTCGATCTCGATCTTCGCCAGCGCGTCCTTGAGCTTGGCCTGGTTGTTGGAGAGATCGCCATTGACCTGGCGCAGCGCCAGGATCAACGCCATCGTCGAGCCGTAATAGTTGGTCGCGAGCAGCGAAGGGCTCGGGAAGCGTTTGGCCGGCGGGAAGGCATCCTGATAAGCCTTGACGAATTTCTGCCAGCCCGGATCCTCCCAGGTATCGGCCTGGCCGCTGGCGGCGATGGTGCCGATCAGAGCGTTCTTGGCGTTGCCCTTCGACGACAGGATGGTCTGGTCGATCATGATCGAGCCGCCCATCAGATGCGCCTTGCCGCCGGCCTGCTGATACTGGTTGAGGAAGTTGACGGCATCGGCGCCGCCGAGGCCGAGATAGATCGCGTCGACGTCGTCAGGCAGCGCGGCGATCACGGAGGCAAAGTCCTTGGTGCCGAGCGGCACCCATTGTCGGTTGGTGACCTGGCCGCCGGCGCCGCAGAACTCGAGCACCAGGCCAAATACCTGGGTGTAGATGAAGGAGTAGTCCTCGCCGACGGTCGCGATCTTGCGATAGCCCTTGGTCTCATAGGCGTATTTGCCGAGGCCGACCTGCCACTGCGCGCCGTCCATGTTGTAGCGGAAGAAGTTCGGCGCCGGATCGACATAGGTCGTTTCCTGCGCGCCGGAGGCGGCGTTGACGAAGGTCAGCTCCGGATGGGTCTTGGCGAAGTTCTTGACCGCGATGCCTTCGTCGCCGGACAGCGGCGACAGCAGGATTTGCACCTTGTCCTGCTCGATCAGCTTGCGCACCGCGCGCACCGCGGAGTCGGGCGTCGCGTCGGTCGAGGCGACGACGAATTCGAGCTCCTTGTCGCCGATCTTCTTGCCGAGCACGTTGAGCGCCGTCTGGAAGCCGCGCATGCCGTCCTCGCCGAGCACCGTGTAGGTGCCCTCGAGCGTCGCGGTGACGCCGACCTTGATCTTCTCCTGAGCGAACGCCGTGCCCGAAAGCAACAGGCTGCTCAACGCAATCAGTCCCAAACTGCCTTTCAACATCGCGCTCCTCCCTCTGCGTTGTCGCCGGCGTCCACTTGGCGTGCGAAGGCTGATGGGCGTCCGGTTGTTGCCGGCAAAGCTAGCCGAAGGCGGGCGCGGCGCGGATGTCGTCGGCGCCAATTGGCTTAACGGGCAGTCTCATTTTGATTGTTGCGCCGCAGCGCGGCTCGCGGCGCAATGCCGCGGAGCGTGTTCGGTGTCATCACCGCGCATGCGAGTGATCCAGTATTCGAGAGACGGTCCTGCTTGAGCCGAGAGGTCACGGTGCACTGGATGCTCGCACGCGCGGGCATGACACCGGAGAGAATGCCGTCCATGCTCTCTCCGCACGTCGTCCCGGCGAAAGCCGGCAACTGTTATGTTGGTTTGGTCTGCAGGTACGGCTTTCGGTCTCGCATCATGGCATTGAGGACCGTCAACAGCTTCCTGGCGACGGCGATGAGGGCGAGTTTGGCTGGTTTTCCGGCCTGTCGCAGTCGTGCATAGAAGGCCTTGAACGGATCAGCCCTGCGAATTGCGTTGAGGGCCGCCATATAAAGGGCGTCACGAACGCGCTTTCGGCCGCCCGCAATTTTGCGCTTGCCGCGGAAGGCGCCGCTGTCGACGTTGAAGGGAGCAAGGCCAGCAAGCGCTGCGAGTTGTTTCGGTCCGACCCGCCCGAGTTCCGGCATCTGGGCGATGAGCTGCATGCAGGCCACCGGACCCACGCCGGGCAGCGAACGCATTAACTTCGCATCGTCCGCGATCTCCGCTTCGGCTTTAATCAAGGCGCCGATGTCGGCCTCGATCTCGGCGATCTCGCTGTCGAGGACCTCGATGAGGCGGCCAATGCGTTCGGCCATTGCACGATCGTCGGCCTCGCTGCGCCGGTTCTTCTCCTGGGCGCGCATGAGGACCAGCTGATGACGCGTGTGGCGGATTGTCCGCAAGATGCGGTTGCCGGAACCGATGGTGGCGCGCATCGGAGAGTCGATAACTGCGACGAACGTCGAAGTTCCCTTGCGTTTGCCCAACATTGTCCATCATGAGTCTATCAACTTCGCGTGTGGTGCCTGTTGAATGCGGAGACAGGGGATCGCCGGAACCTGAGGTGCAGAGACTCGGGTCGCGTCAACAGGCAGGCGGAGCGGAACAATCAAGCAAATCGTGGTGCGACGATGCCTGCCGCCTTTGCCGGGGCGGGCAGGGCGGAGGTATTTCATCGCTGCAGCGCGGCGCGTTCTGCGTTCGGCGTGCGTCGCTGTCGTCGGTTGCTCGCTGTGCGAGCAGGCTCACGCGCTCGACTTCTTTGGCCTGTTCGGTTCCGACGATCCGCCGCCGGTCAGCGCCACGACGCTGTCCTATCGGCTGGAGATCGAAGCCAAGACGCCGGAGGGCAAGAACGATAGCGACGCCGAACAGGCATTGCGCGATGCCGCCGGCACCTATCGCCTTCGACAGGAACCGCCGCCGGACGGGGAAGGTCTCGCGCGCCGGCTGCAGGCGGATATCAATCCGCTGCTCGATGCCCTTTGGGGGCTTGGCCGCTACAACGCCCAGATCGATGTGACGTTAGATGGAGTTCCAATCTCCCTCGACGAGATCGGGCTTGCCGCGGCCGCGCGCCGGGCCGACAGCTTTCGCAATCGGACCGTTGTGCCCGTCAAGGTCATCGCGCGACTTGGTCCGTTGTTCAAGCTGCGTGCCGTTGATGTAGACTATCCGCGCGACCAAGCGCCGCAGGGATTGCCGCGCCGCGCGTTTGCGCTGAAGTCCGGCGATCCCGCGATCTCTGCCGACCTGCGCGCCGCGCAGGTGAAGCTCGTCGACTGGTTCCGCAGCAACGGACATCCGCTCGCGAAGGTCGCCGACGTCAACGCCACCGTCGATCATGGCGCCGCCGCGATGGACCTTCGGCTTCGGGTCGAAGCGGGCCCCAAGGCCGGCATCGGCGCCGTGACGATCTCGGGCGGAGACGTCGATCCGAGAGTAGTGGCCACGCACGTCTACCTGAGGGAAGGCGAGCCTTATTCGCCAGAGCGGCTCGCCTTGGCGAAAACCTCGATCGCAAAGATCCCGGCCATCGGGGGAATTCGCGTCCGCGAGGCGGACCAGCTCGATGAGAATGGCAATCTGCCGGTCTTCATCGATTTGACGGAAAGGCCCAGGCACGCGGTGGGCCTCTCGGCGAAATATTCCACCGTCGATGGTCCCGGCATTGCTGGCTACTACGAGGATCGGAACATATTCGGCCGCGGCGAGCGCCTGAGGCTCGAAGCGTCCGCCTCGCTTTTGCAACGGATCGACGGCACGTCCTTCACCGGCTTCAATAATCTGAGCGGCTCGGATTTCGGCGCACGCTTTACCGGCACCTTCATCAAGCCGGGCTTGTTCGGTACGGCCAACGATCTACTGATCGAGGCCACTGCGTTCCGCGAGCGTGTCGGCAACAACGACCTCGGCGGTTACACTGACGACACGGTGCGCGGCACATTCGGCGTGATCCATCGCTTTTCGGAGGCGGCTTCGCTGCAGGCCGGTCTCCAGGTCGAGCAATCGAAATCGCAGGACGTGCTGGGGCGGGTCGATGCGACATTGATCGGCTTCACGGCGACCGGCCGCTACGACACGACAGACAATCCGCTCGACCCCACGCGCGGTGTGCGCCTCTCGGCGACCGTCAATGCCTATCCGAAGCTGATGGGTTCCACGATCGATCTGTTCGAAGCGCGGGTTGCGGGCTCGGCCTATTATGCGCTCGACGAGCAGGCCGACTACGTGCTGGCGGGTCGGTTGGCCGCAGGCTCGCTTGCGGGCGCGCCGCTCGACCAGATTCCGGACGCACATCGCTTCTTCGCTGGCGGCGGCGGATCCGTACGCGGTTACGGCTTCAACACCATTTCGCCGATGATGTTCGGTCAAATCACCGGTGGTCGCAGCCTGATCGAGGGCTCCGCCGAGGTGCGGGTCAGGATCACTCCCACCATCGGCCTCGTGCCATTCTTCGACTTTGGCACCGCCTCCCGATCGTCCCTGCCAGGCTTCGACGACTATGTGGGCTACGGCGCGGGACTTGGGTTGCGCTATCTCACGCCGGTCGGCCCGATCCGCCTTGACGTTGCGACACCGCTGAACCCTCGCCCCGGCGACAGCCGTTACGCGATCTATGTCAGCATTGGGCAAGCCTTCTGATGCGCATCCGACGGCTGTTCATTATCGGTTCCGCCGTCGCGGCCTTGGGTCTCATCGCTGCCGCGGTGCTTGGTGTCGTTCTCTACGGAATGGTGGGCGGGAGCGGCGAGAACCAGCAGGATGTGCTGGCCAGTCTCGTCTCGCGGACGCTCTCGACGCCGGCGACCCAGGTCCATGTCGGCGCCGTCGATGGTGTGCTGTCCTCGGATGCAACGGTCCGCGACGTTAGCATCACCGACAAGGACGGTGTCTGGCTGACGCTCGACAAGGCGCGCCTCGTCTGGCGACGCAGCGCATTGTTGCTGGGGCGGCTGGAAATCGACCGTCTCGAGATCGGCACGCTTGAGATCAGGCGAAAGCCGCTTCCGTCCGACCAGCCTGCCGCCGAGTCCGATCAGCCGATGCTGCCTGACCTTCCGGTGAAGGTGCAGGTGAAGGCTTTCGACCTGCGGGCCCTGACGCTGGGACAGTCGATTCTGGGTGAAGCTTTGAGTGTCGCGGCGACCGGCAATACCGAACTCGGCTCGCCCTCGGAAGGGCTCGTCTTCAACCTCGATGCCACCCGCAAGGATTTTCCGGGCCACTTCAAGGCCGCTCTCGCCTACGTTCCGCAGGGAAATGCGCTTACCCTCGACGTCACGCTCGACGAGCCAGCCCACGGACTCATGTCGAAGCTCGGCCATCTGCCGGGCGAGCCGCCCGTCACATTCGCACTGGGAGGCAAGGGCACGCTCGACAGCTTTCGCGGTGCCCTGAAGTTGCAGGCCGGCCCCACGATCGATGCGACCGGCACGATTGCGCTTGACCGAAACGGCGCGGCCCGAGTGCTCGCAACGCGCCTTGCCAGTCACCTCGAACCGTTGTTGCCGGCGATCGCCGCGCCGGTCTTCGCGGGCGAAACCCATCTCGACAGTACGACGCATTTTGGTGACGACGGCAGCGTCGCCCTGGACGGGCTGACGCTGACGAGCCGTCTCGCACGGCTCGACGCGAAAGGTCTGCTCCGAGCCGACAAGGTCCTGGATTTTGCGGCTTCGATCCGCGCCTTGCCAAGCAACGGCGACGTGACCGAGACTGACCAAGGCTCGATCCGCAGCCTCGTCTTCGACAGCCGCGTCAACGGCCCAATCAAGGCTCCTACAGCATCGGTCAAGCTCGCGCTGTCGGGTGCTCATCTGCCGGACGGAGACGTCGAGACGCTTGATGCTTCGATCACGGCCGTTCCTCGTGCCGAGGCCAGCGATCCCGCAACGCGTATCATTCTTGACGCGAACCTGCGCGCTTCCGGCATCGCGCCACGCGACGCGAGTTTGGCGGCCGCGATCGGCAACACCGCGTCGCTCGTGCTCCATGGCGATACGGACCTGGGCGGCCGCGCCAGGATCGAGCGTCTCGAGATCGGCACATCAACGGTTCAGGCCACCTATACAGGCGATGTCAGCGCCGATCGCCTGAATGGCCGGGCAACCGGAACCGTGCCCGACCTCGGCGCCTTTGCCGACCTTGGCGGGTTGAAGCTCAAGGGTTCGGTGGCGTTCGGCCTCGATCTCGACACGGATTTACAGCGTGGCAGCTTCGATATCAGAATGTCAGGTGCCGGCGAGAAGCTTGCGACGGGACTTGCGGCGCTCGATGGGCTCGCGGGGGCGCGGTTCGCACTGGCAGCGCACATCTCTGCTGACGGACGCGACACTTACACGGTCCGCGACGCGTCGATCGATGGTGCCCATGTTGCGGTTCGCGCCAAAGGAACAGTGACGCGCGACTCGAGCGACCTGTCGGCGCGTGTGGACCTGCCGGATCTCTCGGCGGCCGATGCTCGCCTCACCGGTGCGGGAGCTCTCGACGTCGGCCTGACCGGCGGGCTCGCACATCCCGGGGTTTCGTTCGCGGCCTCGGTGGATCGCGCCACCGCGATGCGGCGTCCGATTCCGCATCTCGGGCTCGCCGCGACGGTCAACGACATCAACGGAGTCTGTGCTGTCGAGGCCAAGCTCGACGGCTCCGTCGACGGCAAGCCAGCGCGCGGGATTGTTCAGCTGAGTCGTCGATCGTCGGAGCCCGACGATCGCGCAGCTCCCGCCGCTGCCGGTTGGCATGCAAAGACCATCGACATCGCGATCGGATCGGCATCCCTGAAGGGGGCAGCAACGATCGACGCCCAGAGATTCGCCAGCGGGCAGATTCGCTTCGCAGCCGGGGCGCTCGCCGATCTCTCGCCGCTTGCCCTTACAGAGCTCGCCGGTTCGGCCTCACTCGACCTTGCCGCTTCGGCCGATGGCGGCCAACAGTCGATCCGGCTTGCCGGCAAGGGCGCGGGAATCCGTGCCGCGGGTGCGGCCGTCCGCAGTTTCGATCTGCGCGCCGATGGCGCCGATCTCTACAGCCATCCGGTGCTCAATGCTGATGCGCAGGTCAATGGTGCCGAGTTCGGCGGTCAGACAGTCTCAAACGTCACGCTGGCGGCCGCGGGCAATGCCGATGCGAGCACGATCGGCCTGTCCGCCAAGGCTGCCGGATTCGATCTCGATGCCGCGGGTGCACTGACCACCAGGGAGCGGGTGCGGTTCGATCTCAACCGCTTCACCGCGCGCCGTGGCGCCAAAGCGATTGCGCTGCAGGGCCCCGCGGGCTTCACGCTCGACGATGGCACGGTGTTGATCGAGCATCTGGCGCTCGGGATTGGACGTGGCCGCTTCACGATGGACGGCAAAGCCGGTCAGGTGCTCGACCTTAAGGCCATGGCCAGCGCGATCCCGCTCGGCGAGGCCGATGTCGCGATACCCGGTCTGGGCCTGAGCGGGACCCTCGACGCGTCAGCGGCCATTGCGGGCTCCATGAGCGCGCCGACCGGCCAGTACAAGGTCGCGGTCAAGCAGCTCACCGCGCCGCAGACCAGAAGCGCCGGCCTGCCGCCGATCGACGTTGCCGCGGACGGACGGCTCGATGGCAGCCGCGCGAGCCTGAACACCACAATTGCCGCGGGAAGAGCCGGCGCGATCACGGCGTCGGGCACGGTGCCGTTCGACGCCACGGGTCCGATCGCGCTGACCGCGAAGGGCCGCCTCGATGCCGCCGTCGCCAATGCCGCGCTTTCCGCCTCCGGCCGTACCGTGTCCGGCAGCGTTACGCTCGATGCCCGTGTCGGCGGCACGCGTACCAGGCCCCAGATCGGCGGTGTCGCCACCATGAGCGGAGGTACCTTCCGTGACAGCATGCTCGGTACGCGCCTTGATGCCGTCGAGGCGAAAATCACCGCCGAAGGAGAGCGCATCGTCGTGGAGCGCCTGGCCGCGGTGACGCCCAACGGCGGTAAGTTGTCCGGCTCCGGTGAGGTAAGGGTCGCCCCGGATGCAGGTTTTCCAGGCACGATCTCGATTCGCGGTCAGCAGGCGACGCTTGCTTCCAGCGCGCTGGCGACCGCGCAGGCCAATCTCGCTATCGACGTCACAGGCGCCCTGGCGCGCGATCCGCGGATCGTCGGTCGCGTCGACTTGACTCGCGTCAACGTCGATATTCCGGATCGCCTGCCGTCGACGCTGAAGCCGATCGACGGCATCAACCATGTGAACGCCTCGGGGCAGGCCGCTGCACGGCTCGCAGCTGCGCGCAAGGCCGAGACGCCGAAAGGCAACAAGAAGCGTCCGGCGCTCTTCAACGCCGCGCTCGACGTGACAGTTTCGGCGCCGAACCACGTCTTCATCCATGGCCGCGGGGTAACCGCAGAACTCGGCGGCTCCGTTCATGTCGGCGGCACGAGCAACGCGCCGGTTCCGAAGGGGGCTTTCTCGCTCTATCAGGGCAAGCTGGTGGTGCTCGGAAAGACGCTGACCTTCACCAAGGGCAATCTCTCCTTCAATGGCGATCTCGCGCCCGAGCTCGATTTCGCGGCAGAGATACAGGCCTCTGACATCACCGCGCAGGTCGGAATCTCGGGCCCGGCGGCCGCGCCGGTCTTCGCCTTCCATTCGCAGCCCGAGTTGCCGCAGGACGAGATCCTGTCGCGCATTCTCTTTCAGAAGGGTTCGGGCAGCCTGACGACCTCGCAGGCCGTGCAGCTCGCCGGGGCCGCCGCTCAGTTCGCAAGCGGTGGCGAGGGAACGGTGGACCGCATGCGCCGCTCGCTCGGGGTCGACAATCTGGACGTCGGCGCCGGAGCGGGCGGTCCGATGGTCGGCGCCTCGCGCGCGATCGGCGACAGGCTGAGCGTGGGCGTGCGGACGGGCGCGAGCGCCAGCCAGTCAGGAGTGTCGGCCAATGTCGACGTGACGCGCCATATCCGCGTCGAGTCGGATGTCGATGCGAAGGGCTCGACATCCGTCGGAGTCGGCACGCGATTCGAATGGTAAGGGCGACCGAGATCGCGCCTCACTTCGTGGTGTAGCCGCCGTTGGCGAGGATGGTCTGGCCGGTCATCCACCAGCCGTCCGACACCAGCAGGCGGATCCACGGCACGATGTCCTTGATGTCGGTGAGCCCGGTCCTGGAGAAGCCCGACAGCGACGCCGCCGATTTGTGATAGGCGACCGCGTCCGCGCCTTCGGCCGGATAGAAGAACGGCGTGTCCATCGGTCCGGGTCCGATCGCGGTGACCGAGATGCCGCGCGCGCCGAACTCTTTCGATGCCGCGCGGGTGAAATGCTCGACCGGCGCCTTGGTCCCGGCATAGGCCGCATAGAACGGCGCGTAGGCGCCGAGCAGCGAGGTCACCAGCGTGCAGATCTTGCCGTTGTCGTTGACGTGGCGGCCGGCCTCCTTGAGGAAGAAGAACGCGGACTTGGCGTTGACCGCGCTCATCGCGTCATATTCGGCTTCCGAGATCTCGATCATCGGTTTCTTCAACACCTTGCCGACGGTGTTGATCGCGATGTCGGGGCGGCCGATCGCGGCGACCGCCTCGGCGAACAGTTTTTCCATCGCGCCCGATGTCGTGAGGTTGGCCTGGAAGGCGACCGCCTTGCTGCCTGCGGCCTGCAGCGCCGCCACCGTCGCGTCGGCATCGGCCTTGGTGGCCGCGCTGTTGTAGTGGATCGCGATCGCAGCGATTCCGGTCTGATCGCAGCCGCTCGGCGATCTGACGCTGATGAATGTCGCAGGCCCCGGATATCTCGCACGCCACGGCACGCCGCGAACGCCCGACGATCTCGGCGCGCATTGGGCGGTCAACTACGCCTCGCCCTCCACCGGCCGCATCGAGGAGTGGGAGTGGAGCGAGCAGGGCGCGTCGCGCGGCATCGCGCTGCGCGGCCGCGTCACCGTCAACAGCGCCGAGGCCTATATCGCCTGCTGCCTCGCCGGCCTTGGCCTGATCCAGATTCCCGCCTACGACGTGAAGCGGCACCTCGATGCCGGAGAGCTCGTCGAGCTGATGCCGCGGCACCGCGCCGCGCCGATGCCGATGACCTTGCTCTATCCGCACCGTCAGCATCTATCGCGGCGGCTGCAGGTGTTTGCCGACTGGCTGACGGATTTGCTGAAACAGAAGCTGCTCGCGGCGGGGTAGGGCGCAGGCTGGTGTTCCCGGTCGGTGGGACGTATAATCCCTGTGCTCGTGACGGTAATCTGATGACCACTTTGGTAAGCAAACTCGGCCCCGCAATCGCAGTGTTGGCGCTGTGCCTGAGCGGCCAGCAGCAGGCCAGTGCCCAGGCCGGCCCGGTGCGCTACTGGACGCCGGGCTCGCTGTTCGGCTTCGGCGGCAGCCTCGCCGACGGCCAGAAGGCGGATACCTACGGAAACTTTCCGAGCTTTGACGCCGCCGGCGCGCAAGGCGGCGATTTTTCGTATCTGAACGGCCGGCCCGACGGCTGGTTCGCCGGCAGCGAAGGCGGTCGCGTCGGCTGGAACGCGCTCGGCCAATCGGCGGCGTTCGGCTCGCTGGAATATCAGGGCGCGCAGTTCGGCTACAATTTCAGGGGCGTCGGCAATACGCCCGTGACCTTCTTCGCCGGCTTCGACACGCTGAAATACAATCCGCCCGGGGCCGGCGGACCGCTGGCGCCGTTCAGCGGCAATCCCGGCGTCAACGCCGGCTATTCTGCGCGCGCGGGACTCGAGTTCCGGCCGACTTCGAATCTCAGCCTGTCCTTCGGCGCGAGCTTCACCCAGCAAGGGGCGGAGCGGATGGACAGCGACATCCATTCGCAGCTGCTGCCCGGCCAGTCTCCGGTTCTGTTCGGCGGCCGCTAAGGCGCGATCAGATTAGGCTGAATCGTCATCGCGCTTTAGCTCTTTGTTTGAGCATGATCTTTTCGGAAAACCGCTTCGCACTTTTTCCGGATCAAGCTTTAGCGGGTCAGCGCAAGACGGCAGCGCTGCGGTCCTGATTCAACCAAAACTTCAGAATCCAAGAAGGCTCGAAGTCACGGGCACAGTCAGGATCGAAAACATGGACATGCAGGGCAAGATCGCACTCGTCACCGCCGCGGCATCCGGCGCGGGCCGCGCCGGGGCACGCATCCTCGCGCGCGAGGGCGCGGCGGTCGCGGTGGTCGACCAGAACGAGGCTGGCGCGAAGGCGGTGGTCGACGAGATCAAAAAGGGCGGCGGGCGCGCGCTGGCGCTGACCGGCGATCTGCGCGACGACGGCTTTGCGCGCGACATCGTCACGGCGACCGTGAAGGAATTTGGAGCGCTCGACTGCGTGTGGAATCACCTCGGCATTCCCGGTCCGTCCGTGATTGACGATCTGGAAGGCTGGGATCTCAGCGTCGATCTCAACCTGCGCTCGCAGCTGATCACCACCAACGCGGCGCTCGGCCAGATGACCGCGCGGCGCCAGGGCAGCATCCTGTTCACTGCATCGACCTCGGGCCTGGTCGGCTCGCCGTGGAGTCCGACCTATTCGGCGGCCAAGGCCGGCGTGATCGGGCTGGCGCGCGCGCTCGCCAAGCGCCACGCCAAGGACGGCGTCCGCGTCAACGCGATCTGCCCCGGTGCGATCGACACGCCGATGCTGCGGGTGTTCGTCAACCGGCCGGACCAGCCGGGCCACAACGAGGCCGATCCAGAGGAGCTGATCAAGGCCGCGGTCACCCGCAATCCGATGGGCCGCGCCGCGCGTCCCGAGGAGATCGCGGAGGTCGCGGTGTTCCTGCTGTCGGACAAGGCGTCGTTCGTCACCGGCATCGCGATGCCGGTCGATGGCGGGACGGTGGCGTAGCGTCTTCCAGGAATTGCCCTAAAGCATGATCCGGAAAAGTGCGAAGCGGTTTTCCGAAAAGATCATGCTCAAACAAAGAGCTAAAGCGCGATGACGATTCAACCTAATCACATCGCGCTTTAGAACTTCGCCCTGATGCCGGCATAGGCGGCGAGCGGCATGCCGGGCACGAAGGTGCGCGGATCGGTCAGCTGCGCCATCAAATTGGGCGCGGCTCCGGCGCTGGCAAAGCCGCCAGTCTCGTAGAACGCGCCGCCGAGATAATAATGCTGGTTGAAGACGTTGTTGATCAGGCCGAACACCTCGATATTCGGCGTGATCCTGTAGGAGGTGTGCAGGTTCACGACCGCGTAGGCCGGGACCTTCTGGCTCTGGTTGGTGTCGTCGCCGATCAGCCACTGGCTGCCGACCACGTTGATGTCGGCGCCGACCTTCCATGCGTCGGTGGCGAGGTACTCGACACCTGCCTTGAAGCGGTGCGCCGGAATGCCCGGGATATGGTCGCCCGGCTTGACGTTGATGAACCGGACGTCATCGTTGTTCGGGTCGGTCAGGGCGTTCGGGTTGTCGGGAGCCGGCAACGTGTTTGCGCTTCGATAGGTCGCGTCGATGAAGGTGTAGTTGGCATAGGCGTTCCAGCGATTGACGCGGTAGTCGAGCTTGGCTTCGATGCCCTGCCGCAGGGTCTGTCCCGCATTCTGGAAATAGCCGAAATTGCCTGTGCCGATGGGGCTCTGCACCCGGATGATGTCGTCGTCGGACAGAGTGTGGAACGCGCCGACGCCCCAGCTCAGCATGCCGGTCCTGGCGTCGTTGCCCCAGGTGCCGCGGAAGCCGGCCTCGATGGTGTGCGACACCACCTGCTTGAGCGGCGGATCGGACACCAGGAAGGAATCGATGACGCAGGGGCGGGCCGGATCGGAGCAGCCGAGCTCGAGCGGCGTCGGCGCGCGGTTGGCCTCCGAATAGCCGGCATAGAAGGTGAGGTTCGGGGTGATCTTGTAGGTGCCGCCGATCACCGGGTTGAGGCGCTGGAATCGGTTGCTGCTGTTGAGCTGGTCATTTGTCCCGGTCTGGTCCTGCAGATCGATCTGGGCATAGTTGAATCGTCCACCAGCAGTGACCGAGAACCTGTTCGTCACGTCGAAGGTATCGGTGAGATATACGCCGGTGTAGGTGTTGGTTGCGCGCAGGTCGACCGGGGCGAGACCGGCATCGGGCTGGTTGATGAAGATGCCGGTGCCGGTCACGAACAGGTTGTTCGGATCGATGGTTCCGAGCTCGCTGGTCGCCGTGAATTTCGTGTTGCCGTGGTCGACGCTGACGCCCATCACGACGTGGTTGTCGTGTCCGAACAGCTTGTCCGAGTTGGTCAGTTGGGCTGTGCCGCCGAAGCTGTTGGTCGCGGCCCGGTTGCGGTCGACTTCGCCAAGGAAGGCGTTGCCCAGCGTGTTCGGAACCGAGGGAGCTCCCGCCGGACCGAAAATCGGCAGGTCGTCGCCGATGCACAAACTGTCTCCCCCGTCGCAGGCATGCACGTCGGTGCCGTTGCCGTCGACATGGGTCTGCCGGAAGCCGCGGAAATAGGCATTGCCCTGGAAGGACCAGGTATCCGAGAAATTATGGTTCAGCGTGGCGTTGACGAAGGCGAGCTGAAGCAGCGTCGTCTGCGGCCAGGTGTAGACGCTCGACCAGCGCTGATTGAGCATCTGCACCGGCGTTGCCGCAACGTTGCCGAGCAGGTTGCTGGCGCCGGTGAAATTGACGTGAAATTCGGTGTCGTCGTTGCGTGCGCCAACATCCACATACATGCGGTTGATGTGCGACGAATTGGCGTAGTCGCGCCAGCCGCGATCATACGCGGATTCGAACGCAGCGTAGGCGGAGATGTTGTCCCTCTGGCCGCCGGCCTGCACGCTGCCCTGCACGCGCCCGTAAGAGCCGCCGAACAGTTCAGCCTCGGAGCCCTGATAGGTGAAGCCGTTCTTCATCTGGATGCTCAGCGCACCGCCGATCGCGTTGAGGCCGAACACCGGATTGTTGGGAAACAATGCGACGCTGTCGATGGCCTTTTCCGGGATGAAGTCCCAGTTGACCACGTCGCCCCAGGATTCGTTGATGCGCACGCCGTTCTGATAGACCGCGATGCCCTGCGGCGTGCCCTGGACCGGCGAGGCGGTAAAGCCGCGGTAGTCGAGGTTGCGCTGGAACGGATTGCCGGTCTGGTCGCCGAGCGTGACGCCGGGCAGCTTGCGGTTCACAGCATCGAGGAAGTTGGTCGAGTAGTTGTGGCTGAAATCCTGCGTCGTCATCACCGCGGTGTTGGACGGGACCTTGTCGCGATCAATCAGGGTGGAGTCGCGGTCGGAGGGGCCGGGTGCAGCGGTGCCGACATCGGGGCCCGCTGCCGGAGCAACAGGTCCGGTTCGGGTTCGCGCGGTTCGCGTGGTCCGAACCACCGGCCGTGCCGTCGGCCTTGCGCTGCGGGTGCCGGCCAGAGGTGTGGGCGCAATCACGTTGACGGGCGGCAGTTCAGTGGGGACCGGATCGGCCGTCTGAGCATGCAGGACAGTCGATGGCAGTGCAGAGCCAATAACAGCCAGCACGGCCGCAGCGCCTCGCGTATAGACCGAAGAAGACAAAGACCGTGTTGCCGCACGCAACAACGCAGCAGCCATGACGCCCACCCCCAAGCCGCGGTTCGGCTTGATCCCCGACGAACCTTGGCTCGGAGACTGCGGGAACGCCCTTGCTTTGGCAAACAAGATCAATGCCGGGGGACCGGGATTCTTTTCCATCTGGAATCGGGAAAAATTCCCGATTTTGATGGACGGGCACACGCACACGATACGGGCGGGATGATTCCGGCCGACTTGGCGCAAATTCGTGCCCAAAAGGCGGGCATCGCCGCCTTTGGGACCGCCGATCGTCTCAGTCCTTGAACTCGCAGCCGAGGCGCAGCAGGGCCTCGTCGACCCAGCGGCGGTCGCTGGTGCCGGCGAGGATTTGCTGGATGGCCTTTTCCTCGGTCGCCTTCTTGGCCTCGGTCAGCTTGCAGATCGCCTCGGCGTCGTCATGGGGCACGCAGAGCACGCCGTCGTCGTCGGCCACGACGAGATCGCCGGGCTCGACGATCATGCCGTCGATCGAGACGGCGCAGTTGATCTCGCCCGGGCCGTCCTTGTAGGGGCCGCGATGGGCGACGCCGGCGGCGAACACCGGGAACGATCCGGCGCGGATCGCGCCGGCATCGCGGATCGAGCCGTCGATCACGAAGCCCGCGACGCCCTTCTTCTCGGCCAGCGTCGACATGATTTCGCCGATGATGGCGTTGACGAGGACGCCGCCGGCATCGACCACGATGACGTCGCCGGGCTGGGCCAGGTCGATCGCCTTGTGGACCATCAGATTGTCGCCGGGACGGGTCTTGACCGTCAGCGCCGGGCCGCCGAGCCAGCCGCCCGCATGCATCGGCCGCAGCCGGTTGGTGCCCGCGATCCGCGACATCGAATCGCTGATATTGGCGACCGGCAGGGTGCGGTAGCGCGCGACGAGGTCAGGCGACACTTTCCGCTTCGCTTTGTGAATTGCAAATCCTATGGCCATCGGTTTTCTCCGAGATTGATTGGTTGAAGTCGATTGTCGGTCTTGCTGCTTGGTTGGACCCTCATGGTGAGGAGCGCGGAACGCGCGTCTCGAACCATGTGGCCCGGTTAGTGGCCTGCATCCCTCGAGACGCCCGCTTCGCGGGCACCTCAGGATGAGGAGTTGGAGTGCTTGTCTCGGCTTCGTTCAATGCGCGCGGCGTTCGAGATGGGCGTTGAGGCGAGGATAGACGCGGCGGGCGTTGCCTTCAAAGATCTTGGCCTTGTCCGCCGCGCTCAGCGGCAGCGCGTCGATATAGCGGCGGGTGTCGTCGAAGTGATGACCCGTTTCAGGATCGATGCCGCGGACCGCGCCGACCATTTCGGACGCAAACAGGATGTTCTCGACAGGGATTACCCTGGTCAACAGCTCGATGCCGGGCAAGTGATAGACGCAGGTGTCGAAGAACACGTTCTTCAAGAGATGCTCCGACAGCGGCGGCAGCTTCATGTCCTGCGCGAGGCCACGGTAGCGGCCCCAGTGGTAGGGCACCGCGCCGCCGCCATGCGGGATGATGAACCGCAGGGTCGGGAAGCGCTTGAACAGATCCGAAGTCAGGAACTGCATGAAGGCGGTGGTGTCGCCGTTGAGGTAATGCGCGCCGGTGCCGTGGAAGCAGGGATTGCAGGACGAGGAGACATGGACCATCGCCGGCACGTCGAGCTCGACCATCTTCTCATACAGCGGATACCACCATTCGTCGGTCAGCGGCGGATCGCACCAATAGCCGCCGGCGGGATCGGGGTTGAGGTTGCAGCCGACGAAGCCGAGCTGGGTCACGCAGCGCTCCAACTCCTCGATGCAGTTGGCAGGCTTGATGCCCGGGCTCTGCGGCAGCTGGCACACGGGGACGAAGTTCTGCGGGAACAGCGTGCAGACCCGGTGCACGAGGTCGTTGCAGATCGTGGTCCATTCGCGGCTGGTCGCTTCCTTGCCGACGTGATGTGCCATGCCGGCGGCGCGCGGCGAGAAGATGGTGACGTCGGTGCCGCGCTCCCTTTGCAGGCGAAGCTGCGCGCCCTCGACGCTGGAGCGGATCTCGTCATCGGTGATGCCGAGATTGGTGGTGAGCGGCCGGCGCGACTTGTCGGCGAGGCCGGCGAGCTGCTTGTCGCGGAAGATCTGCAGCTTGGCCGGCTCGGTGGTGTAATGGCCGTGACAATCGATGATCATGGTTGCTTCCTTGGCAGGGGTGTCAGTGTGCGACGGATGACGGGATCGCGCCCGTCAATTCCGTCTCGCGCGGCTTGACGCGCATGGTGGCGGCGATGGCGGAGGCGACGAGCAGGAAGCCGGCGATGCCGACCAATGCCCAGGAGAAGCTTCCGGTGGAGTCCTTGATCAGGCCGATGCACCACGGCCCGATCAGGCCGCCGAACTGCGCCAGCGTGTTGACCAGCGCGATCGAGGCGGCGCCGGCCGCGCCGGTCAGCAGCGAGGCATTGATGCTCCAGAACAGCGGGTTGCCGGCATTGAGGCTGAAGCCGACGATGCACAGGAACACGAAGGCCAGCACCGGGCTCGCGACATAGGCGCTGCCGAGCATCGCGACCGCGGCCAGCAGATAGACCGCCGCGAGATGAAACTTGCGATCGCCGGTCTTGTCCGAGCTGCGACTGACCACGATGGTGCCGATGACGCCGAGCAGCGGCGTGATTGCCGAGAGGAAGCCGACCTGGATGTTGCTGAGATCGCCCATGCCCTTGATGATCTGCGGCAGCCACAGCAAGAGGCCGTAGATCCCGACCAGTGCGCAGCCGAACAGCGCCGCCAGCAGCCAGACCCGGATATCGAGGACGCATTCGATCAACCTGTGCTTCCCCTGTTGTTCGATCTCGGCCCGCTCGGCGGCGAGTTCGCCTTCCAGCCAGGCCGCCTGTTCCTTGGTGAGCCAGCTCGCCTTGGCCGGGCGGTCGGTGAGATAATAGAGCGTGAACAGGCCGAGCAGAATGGTCGGCACGCCCTCGGCGAGGAACATCCATTGCCAGCCGTGGAGACCGGCAGTGCCATCGAACCAGGTCATGATGCTGGTCGAGATCGGCCCGCCCAAAACCGCCGAGAACGAGCCGGCGATGATGTATCCCGCCACCGCGCGGGCGCGATAGCGCGCCGGGAACCAGTAGGTGAGGTAAAGCACCACGCCGGGCATGAAGCCGGCTTCCGCGACGCCGAGCCCGAACCGCATCACATAGAGGCTGAGCGGATTCCAGACAAAGGCGGTCAACGCGGCGACCAGGCCCCAGGTGATCAGGATGCGCGCCAGCCAGATCCGGGCGCCGAGCCAGTGCAGCATCAGGTTGCTCGGCACCTCGAGCACCATGTAGCCGAGGAAGAAGATGCTGGCCGCGAAGCCGAAGATCGCGGGGCTGAGGCCGAGGTCCTTGTTCATCGTCAGCCCGGCATAGCCGAGATTGATACGGTCGAGATAGTTGAAGAACATCATCACGAACAGGATCGGGATCAGCCGCCAATAGACGCGGCGGATGGTCTGTTGTTCGAGCTCAGTGACGGACGCTCCGGCCATTGCAATCCTCCCGTTCATTGTGATGGCGTTCATTGGGTTGCGGCGCCATTTCGGACGTTGTTTGGGTGTCCGGCCTCTCGTTCGTGCGGCGGGCGTTCGGCTCCGTCCGGCGCGCCGCCCGCTGCCATTGTTCTGAGGTCGATGCCCTGCTGCTCGGGCAGCAGCAATGCCGCGCAGAACGCGGCGGTGTAGCCGCAGATGGCGCAGATCGCCATTGCGTCGCCGAGATGCATCCGCGTCGAGAGAATGCCGACGGTCGCCGGCACGATCGAGCCGAGGCCGCGCCCTGCGCTCAGCGCAAAGCCGGCGCCGTTGGCGCGGATGCTGGTCGGAAACAGCTCGGCAAAGGTCGGCATCAGGCCGGAGGCGAGGCCGGCCTGCAGCGCGCCGAGGAAGAATCCGAGGATGATGGTGATGCCTTGGCCGATCGGCGCCTGGGTGTAGACGACGACGTTCAGTGCCTGGCAGACCAGGAACAGCATGAAACCCTTGCGGCGGCCGATGCGGTCGGCGATCAGGCCGAAGGCGATCGGTCCGACGAACGATCCGAAGATGTTGACTGCGAGATAGCCGGCGGTGTGCGTGACCGGCAGATGCAGCCCGGTTTGCAGATAGGTCGGCAGCCAGGTGATCATCACATAAGCCGCGCCGAGCGTGCCGGTGGTGAAGAAGGTCGCGACCAGCGTCTTGAACAGATGCTCGCCGGTGAAGATGGTCCAGAAGCTGTGCGTCGGCGAGGCGGCGCGCTGTGCCTGCTCCTCGACGAAGATCGCGGATTCCGGCACGAAGCGACGGACGAAGAACACCAGCAGCGCGGGGAGGATTCCAATCGCGAAGAACACGCGCCAGGCCATGTCCTGCGACAGCCAGCCGAAGATGACGGGAAACAGCGCCACCGACAGCGCATTGCCGACGGCGTATCCGCTCTGGATCGCGGCGGCGACGCGGCCGCGCATGCCGGCCGAAACCACTTCGGCGACCAGCACGGCACCGACCGCGGCCTCGCCGCCATAGCCCATGCCCTGGATGGCGCGCGCGACCAAGAGATACCAGAAGCCGTCGGCAAAGGCGGCGGCAAAGGTCGAGACCGCGACCAGGAGGATGGTGAATTGCAGCACGCGCACCCGGCCGAACCGGTCCGCGGCAATTCCGGCGACCCAGCCGCCCAGGGCGGTGCCGATCAACGAGCTGGAAGCCAGAATGCCGGCGTCAGGCCGCGACAAGCTCAGCGTTGCGATCAGCGACGGCGTGACCAGCGCGTAGATCGTGGTGTCCATCGAATCGAGCGCAAGGCCGCCGAAGGCGGCGAAGAAGGTCTTGCGTTCGACGGCGGACAGCTTGGACAGCCACCCCAGATTCATGTTCGTTTCCTCTTGATGTCGCGGCCTCTTGGTGGGCCGTTTCTGCGAGATTTAAGACGCGTCGAGTGCCGCCGGGTTGACCACATTGGCGCGATCGATGTCGCGTTGCGTGAGGACAGCTGCGATGTTGCGCGCGGCCTCGACGCCGGTCCGCGTGATCGATGCGCCGGTTTGGGCTGCGATATGCGGCGTCACGATCAGGTTCGGCGCCTGCAGGATCGGCCGGTCCTTCGCCGGCGGCTCCTCCGCCAGCGTATCGAGGCCGGCGCCGGCGAGATGGCCGCTTCGCAGCGCTGCGCAAAGCGCGTCCTCGTCGACCAGCGCGCCGCGCGCGGTGTTGATCAGGAGGGAGCCAGGCTTCATGGCGTTGAGCCGCCCGGCATCGATCATGCCGCGCGTCGCATCGGTCAGCGGTGCGTGCAGGCTGACGATGTCGGAGACCGCGAGCAATTCGGCGAGGTCGACGGCTTCGCACGCCAGTGCCGGATCGACACGGCCTTTGCTTCGGCCGAGCGCAACGACGCTCATGCCGAGCGCGGCCGCCGCGCGCGCGACATGCCGGGCGATGCGGCCGAAGCCGACCAGGCCGATCGTGCGGCCGCGGACTTCGCGGCCGCGATAGGTGGCGCGGTCCCAGGCGCCGGAATGGGTTCGCGCGTTCAGGCTGACGACGTCGCGCCCGAGCGCGAGGATCAGCGCGATGGTGTGCTCGGCAACCGCGGGCGCATTCGCGTCGCCCGCGACCATCACCAGCACGCGCTTGGCCGTTGCGGCATCGATATCGACGCTGTCGACGCCGGCGCCGTGCTTTGCGATCACGCGCAAATGCGGATTGCCGGCGATGGTGGCGGCGGAGAATACCGGATTGCCGCGCATCAGGATCGCCTGCGTCGGTGCCCGCGCCATCTCGTGCGTGAGACGCTCAGGGGTGACGGCATCGCGCATCAGCACGACATCTGCACCGATCTCGCTGAGGACATTGACGGCGGCCGGCGCGAGGCTGTCGCCGGTGACGAGAACGCGAAACGGAACGGTCATCTTCTATCGTTCGCTGCGATATTGCATGGCTGACCCGCTGCGAGCGCCGCGCCGTCGTGCCTGAACCTGACGCATTTCCCGCGCTTCTCCCTTGGAGGACTGGTGATTTCGCGCGAAGATCGGGAAACGGCCCCGCGAGGTCAAATACCTTGTTGACCTCCGACTTATAGGGAATCGGAATAAGCGATGGATTACAGGCAGCTTCGTTACTTCATCGCGGTGGCCGAAGAGCTCAGCTTCAGCCGCGCAGCCAAACGCCTGCATGTCAGCCAGCCGCCGCTGAGCACGCAGATCAAGGCGATGGAGGAAGAACTCGGCACGCGCCTGTTGGCGCGGACGCGGCGCGCGGTGGAACTGACGCAAGCCGGACAATTGCTGCTGGAACATGCGCGGCGCGCGGTCAGCGAGCTTGATCTGGCGTCGGAGACGGTGCGCCGTGCGGCGCGCGGCGAGGCCGGCATGATCCGCGTCGGCTTCACCGGCTCGGTCCCGATGCTCGACATGTTCGCCGAGCTGTTCCGCAGCTTTCGCGCCAGCTATCCGCGCGTGAAGATCGAGCTCCGGCACATGTCGACGGCAACGCAGCTGCGCGCGCTTGCCGACGCCGAGCTCGATGTCGCGATCATGCGTCCGCCGCTCGATTTCAGGCCGGCGGCCGATCTGCAGGTCCATGTGGTGTGGCGCGACCGGCTGATGGTGTTCCTGCCGCTGGATCATCCGCTGGCCGGCGCGAAGGGGGCGCTCGAGATGGCCGACCTTGCCGAGCATGAATTCGTCGGTATGGCCGAGAGCGGCTGCGGCGTCGGCGATCAGGCCGCGATGCTGTGCCGGCGGGCGGGCTTTGCCCCGCGCGTGGTGCAGGAGGCGCATGAGCTGCGCACCGTGCTCAGCCTGGTTGCGGCCGGGATCGGGCTTTCGATCCTGCCGTCCTGCTATCAGCAGGCTGGCGTGATGAATGTGGTGGCGAAGCCGCTGGACACGCCGGATGCGGAGAGCCGCATGCTGGTGGCGATGCGTTCCAACGCCTCGCTGCTGCCGCGCCGATTCATCGAATGCGCGCTGCAGGCGGCGTCGCGCAGCACACCGCCGCTCGTTCCGGAGGTTGCGGCAGTGAGTCGTTGATCGTGCCGCACGCCCTATACTTTCGTCGGCCGTAGTCTTCCGGCATCCCGTCTGGCCCTGCTCTTGCATCGTTCAATGTCAGGTGCTGGGGCGCGGATGTGTCGTGTTCTCGCCTGCGGCGGCAGCGTCGCAGGCGAGCAGTCTGTGACGCGCCCGCAGCTGGACAGACGCTTACGGAGACGACGACATGCACGCCATCACGCGTGCGGCACTGCTGCTCGGGACGATGTGGCTGACATCGCCGACCCTGGCGCGGGACGACGGCCGCTACGCCAATTCACCGCTAAAGCCCTGGTTCGAAAGCCTGCACAGCGGCTATGGACAATGCTGCTCGGATGCTGACGGCTATGTGGTCGCCGATCCCGACTGGGAGTCGGATCACGGCCACTATCGCGTGCTCATCGACAATGAATGGGTTGTCGTGCCGAACGAGGCGGTGATCACCGAGCCGAACAAGGTCGGGCGCACCATGGTGTGGAAGCACTATATCGACGGCCACCCGCGCGTGCGCTGCTTCATGCCGGGCAGCATGACCTGAGGCGCATCGTCCGGGCTGCAACTCAGGCCGGCGGGACGAACACCCGGTTCGGGAATGCCTGCTCGACGACGTCGAGAAACGCGCGAACCTTTGCGCCGACCAGCCGTCGCGAGCTCTGCAGTGCCCAGATATCGACCGGAGGTCTGGCATCCGTTCCCCAATAGGCAAGCCGACCCGCGGCAATGTCGTCATCGACCAGCAGCTTCGGCAGCAGTGCCGCGCCCGCGCCTGCGAGCACCGCATCGCGCATCATCAGCATCGATGAGAGACGCAGCATTGGCCGCGGCCTGAGCATCATTTCTTCGCGTTCATGTCGGATGCGCCAGAGCGTGTCCAGCGGCGTCTGCAACATCAGAACGGCATCGACGGAGACGCCATTCGGATCGCGCGCGGCGGTCGTCGGCCGTTGTCGATCGGGATGCGCCACGACGAGCAGTTCGTCGCTGAGGAAGCGGCGGCCGACCAGACGTTCATCCGCTGACGGGTTGATGCGGATGACGAGGTCATAGCCGTCCTCGACCGGGTCGACCAGGCGATCCTCGCGACGATCTCGAGCTGGACGTCGGGATAGGCGTGCGCAAAGCGCGCACCGATCCGGCCGAACGCGACATGGGCAGCAAGACCGGCGCACTGACCCGCAAGCGGCCGCGCGGCGTCGACGCGCCGAGCACCACGGCTTCGCCGGCCTCGGCGATGTCGGACAGCGGACCGCTGGTACGCTCGTGCAGCGCGCGGCCCTCATCGGTCAGTCGCAGACTCTGCGAACCCCGCTCGATCAAGCGGACGCCGAGACTCTGTTCCAGTTCGGCGACGCGGCGGGACAGCGTGGCCTTGGCCCGTCCGGAAGCGCGGCTGGCGCGGCCGAACCCGCCATGCGCGGCCACCAGGTTGAAATCGGTGAGCGCCTGAAGGTCCATCGAAATGTTCCATATTCGAAACGGTCTGTTCAGAGAATGCCATCTTCAAAGGAAAATTGGAACGGATAGCTTCTCTGCAACGGCAGACGGTCTGCCCCAAAAGAGGAGCATTCGACATGGCCATTCTGGTGACAGGCAGCACGGGCACCATCGGCACCCAGGTTCTCAATCATCTCGCCGGTCAGGGCGTCGAGGTTCGGGCCCTGACGCGTTCGCCCGGCAAGACGCAATTTCCGCAGCACGTGACGGCGGTTCGCGGCGATCTTGCCGACGTGGATTCGGTCCGCGCGGCGCTCATTGGCGTCAGCACGCTTTTCCTGCTGGTTCCGAACGCCGCCGACGAACTGACGCAGGCGATGCTGACGTTGACTGCCGCGCGCGAGGCCGGCGTCAAGGGCATCGTCTATCTCTCGGTGTTCAAGGGCGAGGCCTATGCGGACGTGCCGCATTTCGCCGGCAAGCACACGGTCGAGCGGATGATCGAGGCGCTCGATCTTCCCGCGACTGTCCTGCGTCCGGCCTATTTCATCCAGAACGATCTTCGGCTGAAGGAGCCGCTGCTGAACTTCGGCGCCTACGGCATGCCGATCGGCGCGAAGGGCATCTCGATGGTCGATATCCGCGACATCGGCGAGGCGGCCGCGATCGAGCTGCTGCGCCGCGAGCGCGCGTCCGCCCCGCTCGGCCGCGAGACTTACGCGCTGGTTGGCCCCGACGTCGTGACCGGCGAGGGCGCGGCTGCGATCTGGCGCGATGAGCTTGGCCGCGCGATAAGCTATGGCGGCGACGATCTCGCAGCGATGGAGCAGCGTTTCAAGGCAGCGATGCCGGCATGGCTCGCGCTCGACATGCGCCTCATGTTTGGCCGGTACCAGAGCGACGGCGCGGTCGCGACGGCCGACGAGCTGGCACGCCTGACGAAGCTGCTCGGCCGCGCGCCGCGGGCCTATCGCGATTTCGCCCGCGACGCCGCCGCGCAGTGGCACAAGGGCTAGCTGCGAATGAAGGCTTTACAGCGAAGCAAGCGCTTCCTTCAGCTCTCCCCCGCGTGCGGGGAGAGGTCGCATCGCATCGAAGATGCGATGCGGGTGAGGGGGGAGCCTCCGCGAATTTTTCTGGCTCCGTTGACGTGGTGACAGCCCCTCACCCCAACCCTCTCCCCGTAAGAACGGGGCGAGGGAGCGCAGTTCCGTTGCGGCCGCCAAGCGAACACGATGTCTAGTTGCTACGGCGCACGAGGAAGCGCGTGATCACGCCGCCAAGCGTGGCGTGGTCGAGCGGTTCGGTGAGCGAAGTCTTGGCGGCTTCGATCAGGGCATCCGGCGCGAGGCCGCGGCGCAGGTCGCACAGCGCGTCGGCATAGTCGGCGGTGAATTCCGGATGCGGCTGCACCGACAGCGTCGTGCCGTTGGCGTAGAGCAGGGCGGCGTGCGGCGTGAACCCGGACGAGAGGATGGTGCGCGCTGAGGCGGGCGGGGTGATCACCTGGTCCTGATGCGAGCAGGCGACGGCGATCGTCTCGCCGTCGATCAGTCCGTTGTCCGGCGCGATCCGATAGACATGGCGTCCGATGCCCCAGCCTTTCTCGGATTTGCGCACCGTGCCGCCGAGCGCCTGCGCGATCAGCTGATGGCCGAAGCAGACGCCGACGGTTGGAATGCGCTTGTCATGGGCCGTGCGCACGAAGGCTTCGAGCGGCGCGATCCACGCGACGTCGTCGTAGACGCCGGTGGCCGATCCCGTGATCAGGATCGCATCCAATGCGACCGGATCCGGCAGCGTCTCGCCATTGGCGAGGCTGACGACGTCGCAGGTAACAGAGGAATCGGCGGTGGCTACCATCCGCTGAAACATCTGCGGATAGCTGCCGTGGCGCTCGCGGAATTGCGGACTGACGAGCCCGGTTTCGATGATGGTGATGCGGGGCATGGAACGCGCTGACAGATGAGCGGGGATGCCTCAGCCTTTACTCCGAAAGCACTGGCGGCGACAAGCCGCGCGCGGCGGTCGCCGATCAATTCCGCGACGGTGCCGCCGCGTCGATCGTGGCGGTGTGCTGCGCTGTCGGCGCCGGCGTCGTTGCGACGATCACGGGCTCGGTGCGGTAGCGCGGCAGCTGATCCTCGAGCGAGTAGCCGACGCAGAGCGCGAGGCTCGACCAGACCGCCATGCTGAAATACAGCGACATCCAGGCGATCTCCTCGCGCCACTCGGCGATGTCGTGGGTCACGACCCAGCGCCGGCTGACGTCGCGCAAGCCTTCCAGCGGATGCAGCAGCGTGCCGCCGGCGGCGAGGTTGGCGCGCCAGCGATTCAGATACATCGGGACGTCGACGGTCATCAGGAAGGCGAGGAAGGCGGCGATGCCGAGGATCGCGACGATGAAGGCCCAGCGCACCGGGCCATGAAACTCCGGCAGCAGCCGGCACAGCGCGATCCCGACCAGGAAGAACACCACCGCCCAGATCGAGTTCTCGATCGCGTTGCAGAGATAATGGGTGGTCAGCACCGCATACCAGGAGAAGCATTCCGCGATCACGATCAGCGGCACGATGATCCAGGCGATGTTCACGGTGGTCTCGGCGCCGGTCATGGTGCCGAGCTGATGCAGGATGATCGCCCATTGCGCGGCGAAGCAAACCTCGGCGACGGTGGCGACGGTGCGGCCGACCACGACGCTCGACAGCCAGGTGTCGAACAGGCAGATGCGCTGCACGTCGGCGCGCGGCAGGACCGAGCGGAAGGCACAGCCGAACACATAGGCCGCGCACAGCAGCATCATCAGGCCGATGCCCGAGGTGTTGCTGAAGCTGCCATTGGCTTGTTCATTGAACTGGCGGTAGAGCGCGAACCAGATCGCGATATTGGCGGCGCTGACGAGGCTCAAGAAGCCCCACCACCGGACCACTGGATTTGACCAAGCCAGCGAAACCGGCCGTGCCCGCCACTCCATGCTCATTCACCGCTCCACGTGTAACCGAATTGATATTGAACTGTAGCAATTCTGTCATAGAAGCCGGCGAATCACGAACTAAAAATTGCGTGTGGGAGCGAGCCGGGCAGATCCGATTATGACAGTGCCCGATTATGACAGTGCCCGATTGTGACAGTGCGCGATTGTGACAGTGCGCGATGGCGCGTGACCGTCAGCCGCGCAGCGCCGTCTCGGGAATGGTGCGGCGAACCACCTCGCGCATCGCGAAGCTGGAATGGATGCGGGCGACTCCCGGCATCCGCGACAGATGCTGCTTGTGGATGCGCTCGAAGTCGGCGATGTCGCGGGCGATCACCTGCAGATGATAATCGTCGCTGCCCGACATCAGATGGCAGGACACGACGTCGGGACAGCGCGCGATCGCAGCTTCGAAGGCTGCGAGATAATCCTCGCTCTGCTTCTCCAGCGTGATGGTGACGACGACGGTCGTCACCAAGCCCAGCGCCGATGGTTCGAGGTCGACGCGATAGCCGCGGATCACGCCGATCTCCTCGAGATGGCGGATGCGCCGCGCGCAGGCGGTCGGCGACAACCCGACCTTCTCGGCAAGCTCGATTTGGCTGGCGCGGGCATCAGCGACCAGCTCGGCGAGGATTCTGAGGTCGATACGATCGAGACCGTCCACGCAGATTTCCTTCAAGAGCTGAGCTGAATGCGAAGGATATGGGCGTATTTTGCTGTGAGCAAGCCGGAAATCGCTGAGAAACGCCATGTGACGGGGCATAGCCTTGACGACGGCGGAAACGAATCCTTCAAGGAGCGGACCATGCGCATCGGCGTGCCCAAGGAAATCAAGGTCGAGGAATATCGGGTCGGGCTGACGCCTGCCTCGGTGCGGGAATATGTGGCGCACGGCCACGAGGTCGTGGTCCAGCGCGGCGCCGGTGACGGCATCGGTGCCGGCGACGACGTCTACACGCAGGCCGGCGCGCGGATCGCCGATACCGCCGAAGAGGTGTTTTCCGTCGCCGAGATGATCGTGAAAGTGAAGGAGCCGCAGCCGTCCGAATGGATCAGGCTGCGCGAGGGACAGATCCTCTTCACCTATCTGCATCTCGCGCCCGATGTGCCGCAGACCGCGGGTCTGATCGCCTCCGGCTGCACGGCGGTGGCCTATGAGACGGTGACCGACGCACATGGCGGACTGCCGCTGCTCGCGCCGATGAGCGAAGTCGCCGGGCGGCTCGCGATCGAGGCCGCGGGCGCCGCGCTGCGCAAATCCGCCGACGGCATGGGCAAGCTGCTCGGTGGCGTGCCCGGCGTTCCGCCGGCGCGGGTTGCGATCATCGGCGGCGGCGTGGTCGGCACCCATGCGGCGCGGATGGCGGCAGGCCTTGGCAGCGAAGTCACCATTCTCGACCGCTCGTTGCCGCGGCTGCGCGCGCTCGACGACCTCTTCCTCGGCCGCGTCCGCACCCGTTACGCCACGCTGGAAGCGATCGAGCAAGAAGTCTTCGCGGCTGATGTTGTGATCGGCGCGGTGCTGGTGCCGGGCGCCAGCGCGCCAAAGCTGGTGTCGCGCGCGCAGCTTGCAGGCATGAAACGCCGCGCGGTGCTGGTCGACGTCGCGATCGACCAGGGCGGCTGCTTCGAGACCTCGAAGCCGACCACGCATCAGGCGCCGACTTACCTCGTTGACGACATCGTGCATTATTGCGTCGCCAACATGCCGGGCGCGGTGCCGGTCACCTCGAGCCACGCGCTCAACCACGCCACGCTGCCGTTCGGCTTGGCGCTGGCCGCGAAGGGACTGCGTGCGCTGGTCGAGGATCCGCATCTGCGCGCCGGCCTCAACGTGCATCGCGGCCGCATCACCAACCGCGCCGTCGCCGAAAGCCAGCATCTGTCGGCCGTGATGCCGGAAGAAGCGCTGGCGTCGTAGGAAATTCGAAAGATCTAACTGCAGCGCGGGTCCCAACCTCCCCTTCAAAAGGGGAGGTCGCTTTGCTCGCCAGAGCAAAGCGGGTGGGGATCAACTCTCTCCACATAGAGCGTCGCCTGCGGCTGACCCCCATCCCGACCTTCCCCCTTTCAGGGGGAAGGAGAAGACAGATATTTAGTCCGAATGCTTCGCTTCATCCGGGCTACGGCTCCGTCATCCGCACGACGCGTTATGCGTCCCAAGAGGTCATTTCTCAACGAATTTTGGCCCGGCTTCATCTGTCAATTCCGTCAGCCGGCTCTGCATGACTTCAATGATGTGCGCGCGCTTTGCCGCGATACGTTCGATGGGGCCGCCGATGCCGATAGCCAGCGGAGCGCGTCGCTTTGGCAGGGGAACGAGCATGCCTATTGTGTTTGCGCCTGGCGTCGTGCGGCCGCCTGTCTCGGAAAAGCCGCGGCGGCGAATGCGCTCGACCTCTTCGAGAAAGGCGGATTCGCGAACGCGCGCCGACTGACTCGGCTCCTCGGCATTGTTGCGCCGGATAATGCCGCGAATTTTGGTGTTCGGCATTTGGCTCAGCAGCACATGTCCGAGGGCGGTCCGCACCATCGGTCGTATTTGACCGGCTTGTGCCGTGTACTGAAGCTGAGAGCCGCCGGGGACAACGTGCAGATATTGCATCCCGGCGGCGCCGGCCTGTTGTCCGAGCATGACGGTTTCGCCGCCCGTCGCGGTCCAGAGTTCCTCCATCAGATCGGTGAGCTTGGTATCACGGAACGGGGAACGACGGATCCAGTCACCCAGCAGATTGACCCGGTAGCTCGGGATGAAGAGCCGGGTGTTTCGCTCGTATTCCAGGTAGTTCAATTCAACGAGACATCGAAGCAACACTGACGTGCTCGATTGCGGCATCTCCAACGCGGACGATATTTCGGTCACGGAAGCAGCCCGCTTTATTTTCCGAAAGAACTCCAGAACTGCAAACGTCCGCATGGCCGATTTGACGATGGCCGTCTTATTCGGATTCGGCATGGCTGGCTCCTCGGTGGGTCAAGTACCACACCTCCATCACATATGTGATGTTAGGGCAAAACTGCTTCACTTGACGACAACTTTGGCCCAGATTGGCGCCAATAAGATCAAGCCGCATGGAAACGCACAGAGCAGGGGAAGGCGGAATGCCCGGCCGAAGTTTGCTCGAGAAGATCTGGGACCAGCATGTCATTGCTCGCCTCAGCGAAGACACAGACCTCCTTCATATCGACCGCCATCTGCTGCACGATCTCGGCGGCTCGCGGGGCCTGCTCGATCTCAAGAGCCGGGGCCTCAATGTCCACAATCCCGAACTGACCTTTGCAACGCCGGATCA
Source organism: Bradyrhizobium sp. 33ap4 (assembly GCF_032654765.1). Lineage (NCBI taxonomy): Bacteria > Pseudomonadati > Pseudomonadota > Alphaproteobacteria > Hyphomicrobiales > Nitrobacteraceae > Bradyrhizobium > Bradyrhizobium sp. 33ap4. The sequence continues at coordinate 174,140 of NZ_JAUMTJ010000002.1, forward strand.
CGCGCTGTCGACGGCGCCGGGCCGCGCCGGAACTAGCAAGATCGGACTGGAATTGCTGGCGGCGCTGCGGGTCGAGACCTCGGCGAGCGGCATCACGCTGTTCGACGTCGATCAGCCCGGCCAGGGCATCGTCCACGTCATCGGTCCGGAGCTCGGCCTGAGCCTGCCGGGCGCGACCATCGTCTGCGGCGACAGCCACACCTGCACCCATGGCGGCTTGGGGGCGCTCGCCTTCGGCATCGGGTCGAGCGAGCTCACCCATGTGCTGGCGACGCAGGCGCTGATCCAGCGCCGCCCGAAGACGATGCGCGCGCGCTTCGAGGGTAAGCTGCCGCTCGGCGTCACCGCCAAGGACATGATCCTGGCGCTGATCGGCCATATCGGCGCCGCCGGCGGCACCGGCTATGCGGTCGAATATGCCGGCAGTGCGATCCGCGCGCTGCCGATCGAGGGCCGGCTCACGATCTGCAACCTCTCGATCGAGCTCGGCGCCAAGATGGGAATGGTGGCACCGGACGAGAAGACGTTCGAATTCCTGCGCGGCCGTCCCTATGCGCCGCAAGGCGAGATGTGGGATCTCGCGGTGAAAGCGTGGCACGAACTGTCGAGCGATCCCGACGCGGTGTTCGACCGCGAGGTCGTGATCGATGTCGAGAAGATCATCCCGCAGGTGACCTGGGGCATCAGCCCCGAGCACGTCGTCGGCGTCGACGGCGTGATTCCCGACCCGAAGGCGGTCGACGATCCCTTGCGGCGCGCCGCGATCGAGACTGCGCTCGAGTATATGGGCCTGCAAGGCGGGGCGCCGATCGCGGGCACGCCGGTCGATTGGGTGTTCATCGGCTCCTGCACCAACAGCCGGCTCAGCGATCTGCGCGCCGCGGCCGAGGTCGCGCGCGGCCGCAAGGTCGCGGCCGGGGTCCGCGCTTGGGTGGTGCCGGGTTCCGAGAACGTCAAGCGCGAGGCGGTCGCCGAAGGGCTCGACAAGATCTTTATCGACGCCGGCTTCGAGTGGCGCGAGCCGGGCTGCTCGATGTGCCTGGCCGCTAATGGCGAGGTGGTGGCGCCCGGGCAGCGCTCGGTCTCGACCTCGAACCGCAATTTCGTCGGCCGGCAGGGGCCGCGCGCGCGGACGCATCTGGCGAGCCCCGCGAGCGCCGCGGCATCCGCGATTGCCGGCGCGATCGCCGATGTCAGGATGATGGGACGCTAGAGCATGCCAAAGCCGTTCGACAAGCTCACCGCAACCGCCGCGCCGATCATGCGCGGCAATATCGATACCGACGTCATCATCCGCATCGAGCGGCTGGTGGGCAATTCGATCCGCGGCACGCTCGGTAAATGGGCGTTCGGCTCGCTGCGCTATCTGCCCGACGGCTCGGAGAATCCGGAGTTCATCCTGAACCGCGAGCCGTACCGCGAGGCGGAGATTTTGGTGACCGGGCCGAATTTCGGCTGCGGCTCCTCGCGCGAGGGCGCGGTGTGGTCGCTGCAGGAGCGCGGCATCCGCGCCATCATCGGCTCCGGCTTCGGCGACATCTTCTTCGCCAACTGCTTCCAGAACGGAATCCTGCCCGTCATCGTCGACAAGGCGGTGGTCGATCAGCTTGCCGCCGACATCGAGGCGACGCAGGGCGCGGGCAAGGTCTCGATCGACCTCGAGGCCCAGACCGTCGTCTCGCCGTCGGGCGCGCGGCATTCGTTCGAGATCGATCCGCGGCGGCGCGAGGGGCTATTGAAGGGGCTCGACGAGGTGGCGCTGACGCTGCAGCGCGACGACGAGATCCGCGCCTTCCAGGCCTCCGACCGCGCGGCGCGGCCATGGATTCATTCGACAACGACACCCGCTTCAAGGACACCGGCATGAGCACGCAATCCAATATGGTCAAGGTCGCCGTCGTCGGCGGCGAGGGCATCGGCCCCGAGGTCACCGCGCAGTCGCGCCGCGTGCTCGACTGGTTCGCGGCGAAGCGCGGCGTTCCGATGACGCTGCGCGAGGCGCAATACGGCCTGATCCCGTATCTGGCGACCGGCAAGGTGCTGCCCGAGGACACCGCCGAGGCGATGGACGAGGCCGATGCGATCCTGTGGGGTGCGACCGGCGGGCCGGAGACCACCGAAGTGCCGGCCGCGGCACGCAAGGCCGGCAGTCTGCTCGGCCTGCGCAGCAAATACGATCTCTATGCCAATCTGCGGCCGATCGTGGCGAGCCCGGCCCTGTCGGCCTCCGCGCCACTCAAGGCCGAGGTGCTCGACGGCGTCGATTTCGTCATCATCCGCGAATTGACCAGCGGCATCTATTTCGGCGAGCCGCGCGGCATCGAGACGCTGCACGACGGCCAGCGCCGCGGCTTCAACACCGAGCAATACACCACGAACCAGATCCGCCGCGTGGCGCGCTCGGCCTTCGAGCTGGCGCGGACCCGGCGCAACAAGGTCTGCTCGGTCGACAAGGCCAATGTGCTGGAGACCAGTGTGGTCTGGCGCGAGGAGGTGATCAAGCTGCACAAGGAGGAGTTCTCCGATGTCGAGCTGACCCATCTCTATGTCGACAACGCCGCGATGCAGATCGTGCGCGAGCCGCGGCAGTTCGACGTGATGGTGACCGGCAACATCTTCGGCGACATCCTGTCGGACTGCGCGGCGATGGCTTCGGGCTCGCTCGGCATGCTGCCGTCGGCCTCGCTCGGCCCGGTCGATCGCTTCGGCCGGCGCAAGGCGCTCTATGAGCCGGTGCATGGCAGCGCGCCCGACATCGCGGGCAAGGGCATCGCCAATCCGCTCGGTTCGATCCTGAGTGTCGCGATGCTGCTGCGCCTGACGCTGAACCGGCCGGAGGACGCCGACCTGCTCGAGAAGGCGGTGCAGGCCGCGCTGGCCTCCGGCGCCCGCACGGCCGATATCGCCGAGGCCGGGGCGAAAAAGCTGTCGACTGTCCAGATGGGCGATGCGGTGCTCGGCGCACTCGACAGGATCTCGGCCAAGGAGCACGCGTGATGGCGCGCCTCACCATGCCCCACATTTCAAGGCGATCGGCGCTGACGGTCATCGCCGCCGGCGGCGCCGCGCTGGCGACCGGGCGTGCGTGGGCGCAGGCGGCCGCGGGCCGCGCGATCTATCCGGTCGCGGTGCCAGTCTATCAGACGCAGTTCGTCGCCGACCGTATAGGCTACTTCAAGGAGGCCGGGCTCGACTGCAAGCTGGTGCAGGGCGGCAGCGGCGTGAAGACCCGCGAGATCATAGCCTCGTCGCAGGGCGATATCGGCATCGGCGACGTCACCCATCCGATGCAGCTGACCAATCACGGCCGCGCCGCGCGCGTGCTGTTGCCGGTCGACACGCGATCGAACTCGGTGATGTTCATTATCCGCAAGGACCTGAAGGACCAGGGCATCAACTCGCTGGAGGCGTTCACGCAATGGAAGCGGCCCGATGGCCGCAAGCCGATCGTCTCGGTCTCCTCGCTCGGCGGCACCAACCATGTCTGGTCGTCCTACTATATGGAAACCATGGGGCTTGACGACAAGGTGACCTGGATCGGCACCGGCAATGTCGACACCATGCTGGGATCGCTGAAGTCGAAGCAGGTCGATATCCTCGTCAGCTCGCTGTCGCTGTTGAACGAGGCACAGCAGCAGGGCTGGGGCGAATTGCTGTTCGATGGCACCGACGAGGCGATCTGGAACAAGCATATCGGCGGCAAGGTGCCGGCCACGGCGCATTTCACGCTGCAAGCCACCATCGACAAGGACCCGGCCAAGATGCAGGCCTACGTCACCGCGCTGTGGCGGGCCTCGCAGTGGATCAAGACCCACAAGCCGACCGAGGTCTATGACGCCATCGAGCCCTACGTCGGCAGCACCTCGCGCGACGCCAATCTGCTCGAGATCACGGCGATCCAGAAGGTTGCGGACTATGAGGGCACGATCGATGCCGCGAGCTTCGCGCGCGGCGAGAAGGTCTGGTTCCGCGAGATGACCGGCATCAAGCCGCTCAAGATCGCCGACGTGGTCAATTCCAACCTGATCGAAGCGGCGCGAAAGGCCTATCCGGGTTGAGCGCGCTCGAGACAAGCGCAACCGTATCGCCACGCGCCTCGGCCGATCGGCGCGTCGAGGTCAAGGGTCTGAGCAAGTCGTTCCAGCTCGCCAAAACCACGATCGAGGCCGTGCGCGACGTGACCTTCGACGTCCGCCGCGGCGAGTTTGTCGCGCTGCTCGGGCCGTCGGGCTCCGGCAAGAGCACCGTGCTCAACATGATCGCCTCGCTGATCCGCCCGACCGCCGGCGAGATCCTGATCGACGGCAAGCGCGTCGTCGCCGGCAAGGCGACGCCCAACGTCGGCTACGTCTTCCAGCGCGACACGCTGTTTCCGTGGCGGACCGTCGGCGACAATATCGGCTACGGGCTGGAGCTATCAGGCGTGCCGGCTCACGAACGGAAGGAGCGCATCGCCGAATGCGTCGCGCAAGCCGGCCTGAAGGGATTCGAGAACGCCTATCCGTCGGCGCTGTCGGGCGGCATGCGGCAGCGCGCGGCGCTGATGCGGACGCTGATCGTCGAGCCGCAGATACTCCTGATGGACGAGCCGTTCGGCGCGCTCGACACCCACACCAAGATCGACATGCACGAGGTGCTGCTCCGGATCTGGGAGCGCGAGCAGCAGACCGTGCTGTTCGTGACCCACGATCTCGGCGAGGCGTTGACATTGGCCGACCGCATCATCCTGTTCTCGGCGCGGCCGGGCCGGATCAAGGACAGGTTCGAGGTCGATTTCGACCGCCCGCGCGATGCGGTGAAGGTGCGCGAAACCCCGCATTACGCCGAGCTGTTCCAGCATATCTGGCATTCGCTGGGCGAGGAATTCGTCAGGGGCCGCAGCGCATGAAGAGGTACGGCACGCTCGGTACGGTCGGCTGGCAGGTCCTGATCTGCGCAGTCGTGCTGTCGGTCTGGCAATGGGGCTACGACCTCCGCACCAAACTGCCCTGGCTGGTGCCCGACCTGCTCGATCCCTACTTCATCTCGAAGCCGTCGATGATCTTCGACAACTTCCTGATCCAGAGCTGCCTGACCTCGAAGCTCGGCGCCTTCAACAGCTGGTTCAACGGCGACTTCGGAAAGTGCCTGGCGCGCAACGAGAACAACCTCTGGGCCGCGACCGCCATCACCCTGAAGAATACCTTCTTCGGCTTTGTCACCGGCGTGGTCAGCGGCTTCGTCGCCGGACTGATCCTGGGACGATCCGATCGGCTGAGCGCGATCTTTCAGCCCTTCATCACCGCGGTGAATTCGATCCCGCGGATCGCGCTGGCGCCGATCATCGTGCTGGCATTCGGGATCGGCGACATGTCGAAGATCGTGACGTCGTGGATCGTCGTCGTGTTCCTGGTGTTCTTCAACACTTTCGAGGGCGCGCGCTCGATCGACGAAGGCTTCACCAACGCCGCGCGGCTGCTCGGCGCCAGCGAATGGCAGATCACCCGGACGGTGGTGATCCCCTCGACCATGGCCTGGGTGTTCGCTTCGCTGACGCCTGCGATCTCCTTCGCGCTGATCGGCGTGATCGTCGGCGAGTTCATCGGCGCCGAGCGCGGCATCGGTCGCCTCATCATCGAATCGGAGGCGCGCGGCGAGGCCTCGGGCATGATGGTTGCTGTCGTGGTGCTGATGCTGGTCGGTGTGGTGCTGTCGGCGATCATCTGGCGGCTGCAGGCCTATCTGTTGCGCTGGCAGCGGCAACGCAGCGCCGAATAGGCCGCGGGGCCGTGGCGACGTCGCATTTGCCGCCACGGCTGGCCCGGATCTAGGCTGCATTTTCCGATGGCGAGGTCTCGCCGTCGAGCCAGTCCTGTTCCTTTGCCAGCGCGCGCCAAGCCGCTTCCATTCGCTTGAAGCGATTGTAGGTCGGCCCGTCGTCGGCACGCTCGGCAAGTTGCGCGCAGTTCTCCGCATTGTCGCGGAAGTGCTGTGACTGTTTCATGGAACGTCCTCCTATTAGTTAAGGACGTGGGACATCAATTCAGGCTATTCAACGCGTGGAACATGGGTATTTCGCCACACAGATGAATGCCTGTTCAGCGAGTTCCCGGTGCGATATTTCGCAACTGAGCGTGAGCAATTGCAGCACGGTCGATACAGGAACGGTGCGTCGCACTCGACGTTCCTCCTTCACGTCGCAACTGGAGGAGGAGAGACGGCATGAGGACGTATCTGCTAACCGCGGCCATGGTGACCGCGATCGCATCGCCTGTGTTCGCCGATGATATCGGTGTCCGCGCAGGTCCCGTCGGCGCAGGCGTAACGGTTGGTCGGGCACCCGAATATCGCGATCGCGATCGTGATCGCACCACGGTGATCAGGGAGCCTGAGCCGCGCCATGACCGGACCACGGTCATCAAGAAGCGGGACGAATTCGGCAATCGCAGCAAGACCGTCATCCATAACGACGACGATTGACGCCAACTCAGGCGATCTTGTGTGAGCATGAACGTCCGTCGCTGACCTCGTCACGGCGGACGTTTGCTTGGTGCCCCAGGCATGGAGCGACGATGGCGGCCGAGACGGAGCTCAAATTCCACGTTCCCGCGCGCAAGCTCAAGGGACTGAAGAAACCGCTGGTCGCCGGCAGCAAGAGCGGTGCACCATCCGAGAGCGATCTCGTCTCGACCTATTTCGACACCGCGAAGCACAAGCTCAAGCGGCACGGACTGACGTTGCGCGTGCGGCGGGATGGCGGCAACTATGTTCAGACTATCAAGTCGGGAGCGGGTCCGCAGTTTGAACGGGGCGAATGGGAGACCGACCTTGCGGACGGACACTTCGACCTCGACAAGGCCGAGGGTACGCCGCTCGAAGACCTCGCGTCTGGCAGGCTGCGTCGCAAGCTGAAACCGGTATTCGAGACGTCGGTGCGGCGTATCACCGTGCCGCTGCGGACCAAACGCAGCGAGATCGAACTCGCGATCGATCGCGGCTACACCACGGCCGGGCACCGTTCGCGCCGAATCGACGAGGTCGAACTCGAACTCAAGAGCGGCCGCCCGCTCGACCTGTTCCGGGTCGCAAGGGCGCTGGAGCGGAAGGCGGCAGCGGAGCTCGATCTGCGCTCGAAAGCCGAACACGGCTATGAACTTGCCGATGGCGAGGAGCATGTCGTCGTCTCCGCCGGGAGCATCGTGCTCGACGCCGGACTTACCGCCGGCGCGGCGTTCCGGGGGATCGCGCGCGCCGCGCTTCGTCACCTCTCGTCGAATGCCGAGGCCGTCCGCGAGGGCGAGGCGGAAGGCATTCACCAAATGCGGGTCGGGTTGCGGCGGCTGCGCGCCGCGATCTCGCTGTTCTCGAAGGTCCTGACCGTGGGTCCGACGGAAGAGATCAAGACGCAGCTGAAGTGGCTCACCAACGCGCTCGCGCCGGCGCGCGAGCTTGACGTGTTCGTCAAGGAAGATATCGAGCCAGCGTCGCATGACGCGCTGCTGCGGCGCGGCGGCAAAGCGATCCGGCAGGAATTTTCCGGCCGCCGTGATCGCGCATTTGCCGGCGCGAGGCACGCGGTCAATTCGCAGCGCTATCGGTCCATGCTGATCGATACGTTGCAATGGATCGAGGCAAAGCAGACCGTTGCCGCGGAGGACGAAGGCGGTCCGATCGAGGAATTCGCCGCCGCGCTGCTGCATCGCCGCATCAGGAAGCTGCGCGAGGATGGCCGGCGTCTCGACGGGCTGTCGGCGCAGGAGCGGCACAAGCTGCGCATCAGGGCCAAGAAGCTCAGATACGCGATCGACTTCTTCGAAAGCCTGTTTCCGCGCAAGGGTGAGCGCAAGCAACTCGCGCGGCTGTCCAGGCACCTGAAGCGGGTCCAGGATGCGCTTGGCTCGCTCAACGATTTTGTCGCGCACCGCAAGCTGGCGGTCGATGCGACGCTGAAGTCCCCGCATCGGAAGGAGCGCGCCAGCGCCTTCGCCTCGGGCGTTGTGCTTGGCCGAGAGGAACAGGCGGTCAAGCCGCTGATCAAGGTCGCCGCCAGGGAAGTGCGAGGACTAAAAACGTTTTGACGACCGGACGTCTATGTCGCTGGCGGTGCCGCCGATTGTCTCTCCCGCTCGGCCGCAGCGATCTGGTTGCGACATTCCTCCGCGTAGGCACGCAGGCGCTCGACGGTCAACGAGTCGATGCCAGTGCGTGCCAGCCGCTCGGCGCGGTCGGCCTGATCTTTGAGATCATCGGTTGCCCGGGTCATGTGTGCCTCCACGCCCAGACAATTTGAATCGAATTGCGACGTTCCCCGGCCGATCGGGACGTGGCTAACGGGTGGTTAAGGAGCCATGGATGCTCAGGTCACCGGCGCCGGGTTGAACAGCGTCAGATCGTTGTGGATGCCCCAGCGGTCCGACCACGGCTTGGTGCGCCCGCTGGCGACGTCGAGGATCAGGCGGAACAGGTCCCAGCCGGTTTCCTCGATGGTCTTCTCGCCGGTGGCGATGCAGCCGGCGTCGAAATCGATCAGGTCCTTCCAGCGCCGTGCCAGCTCGCTGCGGGTGGCGACCTTGATGACCGGCGCGGCGGCCAGGCCATACGGCGTGCCGCGGCCGGTGGTGAACACCTGCAAGGTCATGCCGGAGGCGAGCTGCAGCGTGCCGCAGACGAAGTCGCTCGCCGGCGTCGCCGCAAACAGCATGCCCTTCTGCCGCGCCTTCTCGCCCGGCGACAGTACGCCCGCGATCGGGCCGGAGCCCGACTTGACGATCGAGCCGAGCGACTTTTCGACGATGTTGGCAAGGCCGCCCTTCTTGTTGCCCGGCGTGGTGTTGGCGCTGCGGTCGGCGCCGCCGCGGGCCAGATAGGCGTCATACCATTCCATCTCGCGGATCAGCGCGCGGCCGACATCCTCGTTGACGGCACGGCGAGTCAGCAGCTGGATCGCGTCGCGCACCTCGGTGACTTCCGAGAACATCACAGTCGCGCCGGCGCGAACCAAAAGATCGGCGGCAAAGCCCACCGCGGGGTTCGCGGTCACGCCGGAGAACGCGTCGCTGCCGCCGCATTGCAGGCCGATCACAAGATCGGCGGCCGGGCAGATCTCGCGCTTGCGGGCGTTGAGCACCTTCAGCCGGGCCTCGGCCTGGGTCATGATGGCGTCGACGATGGCGCCGAAGCCGTCAAACGCTTCGTCCTGCATCCGCACGATGGCATCGCCGACGCCCTCCGGCACCAGCCGTTCCGGCGCGAGCTTCTCGCAGCCGAGGCCGACGACGAGGATCTCGCCGCCGAAGTTCGGATTGAGCGCGAGATTCTGCAGGGTGCGGATCGGCACCACGGCGTCGGGTGCGGTGATCGCGACGCCGCAGCCATAGGCGTGCGTCAACGGCACGACGTCGTCGACATTGGGATATTTCGGCAAGAGCTCGGCGCGGATGCGCTTCACGGCATATTCCATCGTGCCCTTGACGCATTGCACGGAGGAGGAGATGCCGAGGATGTTCTTGGTGCCGACCGAGCCGTCGGGATTGCGATAGCCCTCGAAGGTGAAGCCTTCGAGCGGCGGCAGCGCGGGCGGCACCGCGGTCGCGATCTCGAGCTGATCGAGCGGTGGCGCCTCGGGCATGCGGATACGGGCCTCGTCGACCCACTCACCGGCCAGGATCGGCGACAGCGCCGTGCCGATCACTTCGCCATAGCGGATGATCGGGGCGCCCTCGGCGATGTCTTCCAGCGCGGTCTTGTGGCCTTGCGGCACGAAAGCGCGCAGCGTCAGGCCCGAGGCGAAGCGGGAGCCGGCCGGCAGGCCGAAATCATTCACGACGATCGCGACATTGTCGCGCTCGTTGAGCTTGATGTAGCGGGGCTGCTCCTGGGCGCCGATCGACTGGTCCATGCCGTATTCCTCCTGGCTTCACTTCACCTCTCCCGCTTGCGGGGGAGGTCGGATCGCATCGAATGATGCGATCCGGGTGGGGGTCTCTCCACAGCATGACTCGCGGGGAGAGCCCCCACCCCAATTCTCCCCCGCAAGCGGGAGAGGGGGTGCAGCGTCTTACGCGGCTGCACTCTGTTTCAACTGCTTCAGCCCGGGAACGTGTAAGCCGTCTTCACCGTGGTGTAGAACTCGCGGGCATAGGCACCCTGTTCGCGTGCGCCGTAGCTCGAGCCTTTGCGGCCGCCGAACGGGACGTGATAGTCGACGCCGGCGGTCGGCAGGTTGACCATCACCATGCCGGCCTCGCTGTTGCGCTTGTAGTGCGAGGCGTATTTCAGGCTTGACGTGCAGATGCCCGAGGCAAGGCCGAATTCGGTGTCGTTGGAGATCGCCAGCGCCTCTTCATAATCCTTGGCGCGGATCACGCAGGCGACCGGGCCGAAGATCTCCTCGCGGGCGATCCGCATCTGGTTGTTCGCCTCGGTGAACAGCGCCGGCTGCAGATAGAAGCCGGGCGTCTCGCGGTTCAACAATTCGCCGCCCCAGTGCAGGCGGGCGCCTTCGTCCTGACCGATCTTGATGTAGCGCAGATCCTGGTCGAGCTGGCTCTGGTCGACGACCGGGCCGACATGTACGCCGCTCTTCAGCGCGTCGTCCACCGAAAGTCCCTTCATGCGCTCGGTCATCGCGGCGACGAAGCGGTCGTGAATCCCCGCGGTGACGATCAGGCGCGAGGATGCGGTGCAGCGCTGGCCGGTCGAGAAATAGGCCCCGTTGACCGCGACCTCGACCGCGACCTTCACGTCGGCGTCGTCGAGCACGACCAGCGGGTTCTTGCCGCCCATCTCGAGCTGGAACTTCTTCATGGGGTTGGAGAGCACGCAGGCCTGCGCGATCTTGCGGCCGGTCTGCACCGAGCCGGTGAAGGAGATCGCGGCGACATCGGGATGATCGAGCAGAGTCTGGCCGACCACCGAGCCCGAGCCGACCACGAGATTGAAGACCCCCGCCGGAATGCCGGAACGCGCAATGATCTCGGACAGCGCATGGGCGGAGCCCGGCACCAGCTCGGCCGGCTTGAACACCACGGCGTTGCCGTAACACAGCGCCGGCGCGATCTTCCACGCCGGGATCGCGATCGGGAAATTCCACGGCGCGATCATGCCGACAACGCCGACCGGCTCGCGGGTGGTCTCGACGTCGAGGCCGGGGCGCACCGATGCGCCCTTCTCGCCCATTAGCCGCAGCGCTTCGCCGGCAAAGAACGCAAAGATCTGCCCGGCGCGCGCCACCTCGCCGATGCCTTCCGGCAGCGTCTTGCCCTCCTCGCGGGCGAGCAGGCGGCCGAGCTCTTCCTTGCGGGCGAGGATTTCGACCGAGATCCTGGTCAGCGCATCGAAGCGCTCCTGCGGCGTCGAGCGCGCCCAGGTCGGGAATGCGGCCTTCGCGGCGGCGATCGCATTTTCGGTCTGCGCCTTGTCGGCCTTGGCGTATTCGCCGACGACATCGGTCGTGTTGGAGGGGTTGATGTCCCGCGTGATGCCTGTTCCGTCGACCCATTCGCCGGCGATGAAGTTCTTCTGGTGAGCGGTCATGTTTCCAACCTTTCTTGTTAGCGCACGAGGCAGGGACGCTTGTCGTCGAAGGTCCACCCCTGGATCAGGAACTGCATGGCCAGCGCGTCGTCGCGGGCGCCGAGACCATGCTGCTTGTATAGCGCGTTCGCGGCCTCGATGGCACCGCGATCGAGCTCGATGCCGAGGCCCGGCCGATCCGGGATAGCGATCTTGCCGCCCTTGATCTGCAGCGGCTGGCGCGTCAACGCCTGGCCGTCCTGCCAGATCCAGTGGGTGTCGATCGCGGTCACCTTGCCGGGCGCGGCGGCTCCGACATGGGTGAACATCGCCAGCGAAATATCGAAATGGTTGTTGGAGTGCGAGCCCCAGGTCAGGCCGTTGTCGCGGCAGGTCTGCGCCACCCGCACCGAGCCCTGCATGGTCCAGAAATGCGGATCGGCGAGCGGAATGTCGACTGCGCCAAGCCGCAATGCGTGCGAGAGCTGGCGCCAGTCGGTCGCGATCATGTTGGTCGCGGTCGGCAGCCCGGTGGCGCGGCGGAACTCGGCCATGATCTCACGACCGGAGAAGCCGGCCTCGGCGCCGCAGGGATCCTCGGCATAGGCGAGCACGCCATGCATGTTGCTGCACAGCCGGATCGCCTCGTCGAGCGACCAGGCGCCGTTCGGGTCGAGCGTGACGCGCGCCTTCGGGAAGCGTTTTGCAATTGCGGTGACGGCCTCGATCTCCTCTTCGCCCCTGAGCACGCCACCCTTGAGCTTGAAATCGGCAAAGCCGTAATGCGCCTGCGTCGCTTCGGCGAGGCGCACGATGGCATCCGGCGTCATTGCAACCTGATGGCGCAGATCGAACCAGTCGGGCTTGCCGGTCTCGCCCTTGACGTAAGGCAGGTTGGTCTTCCTGCGGTCGCCGACGAAGAAGAGATAGCCGAGCGTCTCGACGCTGGCGCGCTGCTGGCCTTCGCCAAGCAGCGCCGCGACCGGGAGATTGAGATGCTGGCCGAGCAGGTCGAGCAGCGCGGATTCCACTGCGGTGACCGCATGGATGGTGACGCGGAGGTCGAAGGTCTGCTTGCCACGGCCGCCGGCGTCGCGATCGGCGAAGGCCTGGCGCATCGAGGCTAGGATGTTGTTGCAGGCGCCGATGGTCTGGCCGACGACGAGGTCGCTTGCGTCCTCGAGCGTCTTCTTGATCTTCTCGCCGCCCGGCACCTCGCCGACGCCGGTGTGGCCGGAGTTGTCGGTGAGGATAACGAGGTTGCGGGTGAAGAACGGCGCATGCGCGCCGCTCAGATTGAGGAGCATGCCGTCGCGGCCGGCGACCGGGATCACCTCCATCGCCGTGACAACAGGTGCGCCGGCAAAGCCGGTGCGGATCGTGTCCTGGATCATCTGCCCCTCCCTTCGTCCTTTGCAGTTTTCCTGGCTGTTCGGCTTATTCTGCCGCCTGCTGCGCGGCGGCCTGCGGCAGCTTGGCGACCAGCGCCGCGAGCTCGCCGATCTCCTGCTCGTTAAGATCGGTCAGCGGCGGCCGCACCGGGCCGGAGTAGCGGCCGATCACCTTCATGCCGGCCTTGATAATCGACACCGCATAACCCTTCCTGCGGTTGCGTATCGCGATCAGCGGCAGGATGAAATCCTTCAGGCCTGCATGGATGGTCTGATGATCGCGCCGGCGCACCGCGGCGTAGAAACCGGTGCCGAATTCGGGCACGAAATTGAACACCGCCGACGAATAGGTGGTCACGCCCATGTCGAGATAGGGCAGGGCAAAGGTCTCCGCGGTCGGCAGGCCGCCGATATAAGTCAGGCGGTCGCCGAGCCGGGTGTAGACACGGGTCATCAGCTCGATATCGCCGATGCCGTCCTTGTAGCCGACGAGGTTCGGGCAGCGCTCGCAGAGGCGCGCCAGCGTATCAGGCTGCAGGATCGCATTGTCGCGGTTGTAGACGATGACGCCGATCTTAACCGATGCGCACACCGCCTCGACATGGGCAGCGAGGCCGTCCTGCTCGGCATGCGTGAGATAGGGCGGCAGCAGCAGCAGGCCGTCGGCGCCGGCCTTCTCGGCGCCAACCGCGATCTCGCGCGCGATCGCGGTGCCGTAGCCGGTGCCGGCCAGCACGGGAACGCGGCCCTTGGTCTCGTCGACCGCGATCTTCACGACGTGGGGAACTTCACTCGGCGTCAGCGAGAAGAACTCGCCGGTGCCGCCGGCGGCGAACAGGCCGGCGACGTCATAGCCGCACAGCCAGTCCATGTTGGCGCGATAGGTCGCCTCGTCAAACGAATAGTCCGCGTTGAACGGGGTCACGGGAAAGGACAGGAGGCCGCCACCGATTCTAGCGGCCATCTCCTGAGGGGTCATCTTGCTCATGGCGCCACTCCTGATGATGTTGGGATAAGGGATGCGCGAGCAGCGCGCGTCCATGGCGGAATTTCTAGGGAATGGTTCGATGCGCGTCCAAGCCAAACGCGGTATCGAGCGATGCTAACTCTGCATCAATCGCCGCGCAGATGCGGCGCCGCGATTTCGGTTGCGATCTCAATCAGCGACGGCAGCAACTGGTTCTCGTGATCGCGCCGCCACACCATGAACAGCTCGACCGGCACGGGCGATCGCAGCTTCAGCGGCTTCAGCTTGACGTCCGCGATCTTCAGGCTGGCGGCCGCTTCCGGCACGATCGCGACGCCGAGCCCGGCGCGCACCATGGCGAGGATCGAATGGATCTGGCTGAGATGCTGCACATAGCGCGGCAGCACGTCGGCGCGCGTGAACATCGACACCAGGAGATCGTGGAAGTAGCGCGCCTCATAGGGCGAATACATCACGAAGGGCTGGTCGTCGAAATCCTTGATGCTGACGGTCTCGGCCGCGGCCAGCGGATGCTTCTTCGGGATCGCGGCGAGCAGCGGCTCGGCCACGACGCGGCGGCTGGCGAATTCCGGCCGCGCGATCGGCGGGCGCAGCAGGCCGGCGTCGATCTGCCCGGTGGTGAGCGCCTCGAACTGGTCGCCGGAGACCATCTCCTTCAGCGAAAAATCGACCTCGGGCAGGCGCGAGCGGCAGGCCGCGATCAGGTCGGGCAGGAAGCCGTAGGCGGCCGCCGCGGTGAAGCCGATCTTGAGCGAGCCGGTCTTGCCGAGCGCGATGCGCCGGGCAACCTGCGAGGCCGATTCCGCGAGCTTGAGGATGCGCCGCGCCTCGGGCAGGAAACTGCGTCCGGCCGGCGTCAGCCGCACCGAGCGGCTGGTGCGTTCCAACAGCGGCGCGTCGATGATGTGTTCGAGCACCTGGATCTGCCGGCTCAGCGGCGGCTGCGTCATGTTGAGCCGCGCCGCGGCGCGGCCGAAGTGCAATTCTTCGGCCACCGTGACAAAGCAGCGGAGCTGGCTCAGGTCGAACATCGATGCAAGCCCGGAATTGATCGCGCGGGGATTTGTACGTTCTAGCATCGATGCCTCCCACTGGCCAAGAAGACAAACAAGAAGACAAAAAGCAGACAAAGACGGCGGCCGAAGCCGCCGTTTGGTTTTCTGCTCCCTCTCCCCGTTCTTACGGGGAGAAGGTTGGGGTGAGGGGCTCTCTCTGCGCAACGGCCGCCTCGATGTGCACGCGCGATCCGAACGAGTCGGAAGGACTGTCTCTGCGGAGACGTGTTGCTTCGCCCCTCACCCGAAATTCGCTGTGCGAATTTCGACCTCTCCCCGCGGAAGGCGGGGAGAGGTGAAGCGCGCTCACGCCGCCTTGAGCTGCACCCGCTTGATCTCGCCGACGATGAACAGATAGGCGATCGCCGCGACCAGCGCGTTGGCACCGACGAACACCAGCGCGCCGTTGAACGAGCCGGTGGCGGCCAGAATGTAGCCGATGACGATCGGCGTCGTGATCGAGGACAGGTTACCGAAGGTGTTGAACAAGCCGCCGGAGACGCCGCCGGCTTCCTTCGGCGAGGTGTCGGAGACGACCGCCCAGCCGAGCGCGCCGACGCCCTTGCCGAAGAAGGCGAGCGCCATGAAGCCGACCACCAGTGCCTGGCCGTCGACATAGTTGCAGGCGATGATCGACATCGACAGCAGCATGCCGCCGACGATCGGGATCTTGCGCGCTATGGTCAGCGAGCCGGTGCGGCGCAGGATATAGTCCGAGATCACGCCGCCGAGCACGCCGCCGATGAAGCCGCACAGCGCCGGCAAGGTCGCGACGAAGCCGGCCTGCAGGATCGAGAGCCCGCGCTCCTTCACCAGATAGACCGGGAACCAGGTCAGGAAGAAATAGGTCAGGGTGTTGATGCAGTATTGGCCGATATAGACGCCGAGCATCATGCGGTTGGCGAGCAATTGGCGGATGTGGTCCCAGCTGGGGCCGCTGTCCTGGGTCTTGCCGGCCTTCGCCGCGTCCATGTCGACCAGCGCGCCGCCCTGCTTGATGTAGTCGAACTCGGCCTCGTTG
This sequence comes from Bradyrhizobium sp. 33ap4, assembly GCF_032654765.1. Taxonomy (NCBI): domain Bacteria; kingdom Pseudomonadati; phylum Pseudomonadota; class Alphaproteobacteria; order Hyphomicrobiales; family Nitrobacteraceae; genus Bradyrhizobium; species Bradyrhizobium sp. 33ap4. The sequence goes on from NZ_JAUMTJ010000002.1 coordinate 190,088, forward strand.
ATCGCGGGGTGCTCCTTCGGCTCGTAGATGGTCTTGATCCAGGCAATGCCCGTGACGATGCCGAGCGCACCCATCACGTAGAACACATGGCGCCAGCCATACTCATGGGCGATCCAGCCCATCAGCGGCGCGAAGATCACGGTGGCGAAATACTGCCCCGAATTGAAGAAGGCCGAGGCGGTACCGCGTTCATTGCCGGGGAACCAGGAGGCGACGATGCGGGCATTGGCCGGGAATGACGGCGCCTCGGCGATGCCGACCAGGAAGCGCAGGGCGAACAGCAGGACCACGGCCGCGCCCGCGGACAGGAATCCGACCAGGCCCTGCATTGCGGTGAAGATCGACCAGACGATGATGCTGAGCGCATAGACCCATTTGGAGCCGAAGCGGTCGAGCAGCCAGCCGCACGGCACCTGGGCGACCACATAGGACCAGCCGAACGCCGAGAACACGTAGCCCATCGCGACGGGATCGAGATGCAGTTCCTTGGAAAGGGCGGGGCCGGCGATCGAGAGCGTGGCGCGATCGGCATAGTTCACGGTGGTGACGAGAAACAACATCGTCACGATCAAGAGCCGGACGCGGGATCGCCGCGTGTCTGCGGCGGACACAATTGCGCTCATTAGCGCCTCCTCGAAATTTTCCTCGGGGTCTGTCCTAGAGAGATGACGACAATGGGTCCAAGCCGAAACGGGTATTGATCCATACCGATTTTGAATGGATCGGCCCGGTGTCATTCCACCTTCGCCGCTATTGCCAGGTTTTCGCATTTAGTGTACCAATAGTACAGTTATTAAGGGCACAGCGTTGCGCCCGGCTGCTCGAGGTCGAATGCTGATGACCACGCCGCGCGACTATGAGGTGTTCGAGGCAGGCGATGTGACGCTGCAGGGCGGCGCCGTGTTTCCGCAACTGAGGCTCGCCTACAAGACCTATGGCACGCTGAATGCGGCGCGGGACAACGTCATCCTCTATCCGACGTCGTTCGCCGCACAGCACTCCGACATCGAATGGCTGGTGCAGCCGGGCGGCGCGCTCGATCCCGAGCGCTACTTCATCGTCATCGCGAATCTGTTCGGCAATGGCCTGTCTTCCTCGCCGTCGAATTCGGTCGAGGTGCTCGGCGGCGCGCCGTTTCCTGCCTTCACCTATCATGACGCGGTCGCGATCCAGCGGCGGCTGCTGGTCGAGCGGTTCGGCGTGACCAGGCTCGCGCTGGTCTATGGCTGGTCGATGGGCGGCATGCAGGCCTATCACTGGGCCGCGCGGTATCCCGACATGGTCGAGCGCGCGGCCGTGGTCTGCGGCAGCGCGCGGTGCTCGCCGTATAATCATGTGTTCCTCGAAGGTGTGAAGGCCGCGCTGACCGCCGACCCGGCCTACCGGGACGGCCGCTTCGTCAGCAAGCCCGCGGCGGGCCTTCGTGCGATGGGGCGCGTCTACGCCGGCTGGGCGATGTCGCATGAGTTCTATCGCGAGGAAGTCTGGCGCGCGGCCGGCTTCAACTCGCTGGAAGACTACCTCGCGGGATCCTGGGACGGTGCCTTCGCGCGGCGCGATGCGAATGATCTGATGGCGCAGATCGCGATCTGGCAGACCGGCGATATCAGCCGTTGCGATCAATTCGGCGGCGACTTCGACCGGGCGCTGGCCGCGATCAAGGCGCATGTCCTGCTGATGCCGGGGCGTACCGATCGCTATTTCGACCCGCGCGACAACGAGGCTGAACTCGGCCGCCTGGTCAACGCGCGCTCGGCCGCGCTGCATGCGATTCCGTCGATCCACGGGCACCGGGCCGGCAATCCCGCCAACAACGCCGAAGACCGCGCCTTCATCAACGCCGAAATCTCGGCGCTGCTGCAACGCTGACAGGTGAGACGACCATGAGCACCGCAGAGACCAGTGACGCCGGACCCCGCCTGAAGCCGCTCAGCCCGCTGACCTTGCGCGATTTGTCGACCAAGTCGAACCTTGCCGGCGCGGTGCGCGCGGCAAGCCATTACGGGATGATCGTCATCGTCGGCGCGCTGATCTCCCTGGTCTCATCGCGCTACGGTCTGCCATGGGCGCTGCCGCTGATTGCCGTGCAGGGCTACTTCGTCGCATTCCTGTTCATGGTGGTGCATGAGACCGCGCACAAGACGGCGTTCCGCAGTCCAGCGCTCAATCTTGTCGTAGGCAATCTGTCCGCCTTCATGATCGGACTGCCCTACCAGTATTACTGCCTGTTCCACTGGGACCATCATCGCTACACGCAGGATCCGGAGAAAGACCCGGAGCTGATCGTCGGCCCCAAGCCCGCGTCGGACACCCAGCTGGCGATCGCCTATTCGGGACTGCTGCAGGTGTTGGTTCGCATCCGCCTGATGTTTTGGCATGCACTCACCGGAAAGGTGGTCGTGCCGTGGATTCCGGAGCACAAGCGCGCCTCGATCGTGCTGGAGTCGCGGCTCTATCTCGCGGGCTATCTGCTGTTGCTCGCGGCCTCGTTCGCGCTGCACAGTGCGATCCTGCTGTGGGTGTGGATCGTGCCGCTCCTGGCCGGTCAGCTCATCCTGCGCCCCTATCTCTATGCCGAGCACACCGGCTGCGAGCGGACGCGGAGCGCGTTCGAGAACACGCGCACAACGATGACCAGCAGGATCATGAAATGGTTCGCCTGGAACATGCCTTACCATGTCGAGCACCACGCCTATCCCACGGTGCCGTTCCATGCGCTGCCGAAGCTGAACGCTATCGTCGATGGCCACATCGTGTATCGCGGCAGCAGTTACCGGGCCGTCACGCGCGAGACCTGGGTCTGGTTCCGCCGTCAGCGCCAACGCTCTGCTTGATAGTCAAGCGTCCGTGCGCGGCCGCAGCACCAGATTGACGAGATTGCGGGCGTAGGCCGGCGTCAGCGGCTTGATGCCGAAGACGTAGCGGTAGAACAGGCTGCCATAGATGGCGTCATAGATATCGCCGGGGACGCCCGGCGCGCCGATGCTGCCGTCCTTCTGGCCGGCGGCGATGATCTCCAGCATCTTGCTGCGGCGCAGGCCGAGGTAACGCTCGTAGAACAGTTCTGCCGTGCTGGTCTTCGAGATGCATTCCGAGATCACGGCAAGCTGCACGCGGCCGAACTCGCCCTGCAACGCCTCGACATAGGTTGCAACGTGGCGGCGGATGCGGGCCACCGGACTGCCGGTTTCGGGCAGCGGCACGGCCCGCGAGGCCTGGTCGAGGAAGGCATCGATCAGCAAGGCTTCGCGCGACGGCCACCATTTGTAGATCGTCATCTTCGAGACGTTGGAATGCCTGGCGATCGCGTCGATGGTGGTCGCGGCGAGGCCGGTCGTCGCCATCAGTTGATAGGCGCCTTCCAGGATCGCGGCCGTGGTCGCGGCGGAACGCGGCCGCCCGCGCCGCCCCGTTGCCGCTTCCTCTGTCTGCGTCTTGCCGCTGGCCATGGCCGGACTTCGCGTCCTGCGTCTTTCAATCATTGCGCTGCATGCGGGCATAGCATGAAATCGCGCTCGGTTTCAGATCGTCGCCGTCGCTGATAGTGTACAACGCGCAGGCCAGAGCTTGCGTGCGGCACATTGCCCTCGCTCTGTCCAGCTCAGCCGCCGATCCAACAGGAGTGTCCCCGTGAAGGCCGTCTACAGTGATCTGCACCGCAGCCATGATCCGCAATTCTTCCTTGTCCGCGGTGTGGTCCAGCGTACCACCGAACAGCCCGAACGCGCCGACCGCCTGCTGGCGGGCCTGAAGGCCGGCAAGCACACGCTGATCGAGCCGACCAAGTTCGGGCAGGGGCCACGGGCGCGCGTGCACAGTCCGGAATATCTGAGCTTTCTCGCGGACGCCTGGGACGAATGGTCGGCGCTCGGCAATGCCGGACCGGAGATGATCGCGAACATCCACCCGGTGCGCAATGCCGGCACGTACCCTGCTCATATCGTCGGCAAGCTCGGCTGGCACACGATGGACACCGCAGCCCCGATCGGTCCCGGCACCTGGGCCGGCGCCTGCGCCGCGAGCGACGTGGCGGTCACCGCCGCGCAGATGGTGCTCGACGGCGAGGACGCCGTCTACGCGCTTTGCCGCCCGCCCGGTCACCACGCCTATCGCGACCTCGCCGGCGGCTTCTGCTTCCTCAACAACAGCGCGATCGCGGCCGAGCATCTGCGCCAGAAGCATGAGCGCGTCGCGATCCTCGACGTCGACGTGCATCACGGCAACGGCACGCAGGGCATCTTCTACGAGCGGCCGGATGTCTTCACCGTCTCGATCCACGCCGATCCGTCGTTCTTCTACCCCTTCGTCTGGGGCTATGCGCATGAGCGCGGCGCCGCAGGTGGCCTCGGCACCAATCTCAACATTCCCCTCGCCAAGGGCACCGGTGACGACGACTACATGAAGGCGCTCGCGGTGGCGGAGAAGGCGATCCGCTCCTTCGCCCCGACCGCGCTCGTGGTCGCGCTCGGTCTCGACGCCTCCGAGAAGGACCCGCTCGCCGGTCTCGCCGTCACCACCGACGGCTTCCATCGTATCGGCGAGGGACTGGCCCGATTCGGACTGCCGACGGTGCTGGTGCAGGAGGGCGGCTATCTCTCCGACATCCTCGGCGCCAATCTGACGGCAGTGCTCGGCGGGTTTGAGGCCGCGCGCTAGCGCGGTTTCTGGCGAGGTAGCGACCGGTCCGCGCGAACAAAGCGCGTCAAGGCCGGAATCCGGAGCATCGGCCTTGATTGGTCAAAGCCGATGCCCCGGCCGCGAGCCGCGCACCAGAGCGTCGCGGACTTGCGTGTCCGCAACCAAAATCACATCATGCCGTTGGTATTCGGCGCTGGTTTATGATTCTGCCTGGCGGCTTCAGCCGGCCGGGTGGACCGCAACGCGAGGACGGCCATGAGTGACCTGCTTCGCATCGCCATCGTCGGCTTTGGCGAGATCGCGTGCCGGCAGCACGTGCCTGCGATCGCGAAGACGTCAGGCGTGGCTCTCGTTGCGGTGGTTGATCCCGTCAAGACCCCGCCCGGTCTGCCGCATTTCCGCGATTTGCAGGAGTTGTTGCGCGACGGGCCGGAGATCGACGCGGTCGCGCTGTGTACGCCACCGCAGATGCGCCACGCGCAGGCCGCCGCCGCGCTCGCGTCGGGTAAGCACGTGCTGCTGGAGAAGCCGCCGGGCACGACGTTAAGCGAACTCACGCCGCTGATCGCGGCCGCGCAGGAGGCGGGTCGGACATTATTCGCCACATGGCATTCACGCTATGCGGCCGCGGTCGGCCCTGCGCGGCAATTGCTCGCGAGACGCACCATCAACAAGGTGACCATCATCTGGAAGGAAGACGTGCGCGTCTGGCACCCAGGCCAGGCCTGGATCTTCGAGGCGGGTGGCTTCGGCGTGTTCGATCCCGGCATCAACGCGCTGTCGATCCTGACCGAGATCCTGCCGCGTGCGGTCTTTATCAGGAGCGCGGCGTTGGACTTTCCGTCCAATCGGGAGGCGCCGATTGCGGCAGAGATCGAACTCTCCGACGCGGGCGGCTTGCCAATTCACGCCGAATTCGATTTCCGCCAGACCGGATCGCCGAGCTGGGACATCCTGTGCGAAACCGAGGCCGGGCCCGTGACGCTGTCGAAAGGTGGAAGGCAACTGCGCGATGGCGGCAGGCTGGTGGTCGATGCGCCGGATGAGGAATATCCCGCGCTGTACCGCCGCTTCGTCGCGCTGACCTCGGAAGGAAAATCCGATGTCGACCTCGCGCCCTTGCGGCTTGTCGCCGATAGCTTCATGCTCGGGCGACGGCGCCTCGTCGAGGCGTGCGAGGACTGACAATGACATCAGCCAGCATTGGTCGCGCTCCCTTCGGCAAATTGCACGACGGCACCGTGGTCGAGCGCGTGATCTTGCGCGGCGAACATGGTTTTGAGGCCGCCATCCTTCCGTTCGGCGCCACGCTGCAGGCGCTGCTTGCGCCGGATCGTGACGGGCATTGCGACGACATCGTGCTTGGCCACGACGAACTCGACGGCTATCTCGCACAGCGCAAATTCTTCGGCGCGACGATCGGGCGCTATGCCAACCGGATCGCCGGCGCGCGTTTCGTGCTCGATGGCGAGACCGTGCAGCTCGACGCCAACAACGGTCCCAACGCGCTGCACGGCGGCCTGCAGGGCTTTGATCGCAAGCTGTGGCGGATCGTCGAACTATCGGATGATCCGGGACCGACACTGGTGCTGGAGCGCGAGAGCCCGCATGGCGAGGAGGGCTATCCGGGCAATCTCGCGGCGCGCGTGACCTATCGCGTGCGCAGTCCGATGGAGCTCTCGGTCACCTACGAGGCGACGACGGACCGGCCGACCTGCCTCAATCTCACCAATCATAGTTTCTTCAATCTCGAGGGCGCGCGCTCGGGCATGCAGATCCTCGATCACCGGCTGACGATCGTCTCCGACCATTTCCTCGCGGTGGATGCCACGGCGATCCCGCTCCACGAACCGCCGCGGCCGGTCGACGGCACGCCGTTCGACTTCCGCAAGTCTACAGCCATCGGCGCGCGGATCAGGATGAATGACGAGCAGCTGCGGCTCGGGCGCGGCTATGACCACAATTTCTGTCTGGCCAAGGGGGCGGGCCTTTGCCTTGCTGCGCGCCTCGAGGCGCCGCACAGCGGCCGCGTGATGGAGCTGTTCACCGATCAGCCGGGACTGCAGTTCTATTCCGGCAATTTCCTCGACGGCTCGACCGCCGGCAAGGGCGATCGTCTGTACCGGCAATCCGACGCGCTCTGTCTCGAGCCGCATGCCTGGCCGGATACGCCGAACCGGCCCGACTTCCCGTCGGCGCGGCTCGATCCAGGACAGCTCTATCGGCGCAGCATCGTCTACCGCTTCTCAACCGCGTGAGTGACGCCATGACCGACCGTGCCGCCGAGCCGCTGATGGAAGAGGTGCCGACATCGGTGCTGTCGGCGGAGCGTTGCCATCTCGGCGAAGGCCCGACCTATGATGCGGCGACCGACACCGCCTGGTGGTTCGATATCCGCGAGCGCCGCCTGTTCGAGCATCGATTTGCAGGTGGCCGCACCGTCATCCACGAATTGCCGAAAATGGCGAGTGCATTGGCGCGGATCGACGGCGACCGGCAGCTGATCCTTGCCGAAGATGGACTTTATATACGGCACGTTGCAGACGGCCGCCTGGAGCTGTTCGCTGCGCTGGAGGCAGACAATCCGCTGACGCGCTCCAACGACGCGCGTGTGCATCCGTCGGGCACGTTCTGGCTCGGCACCATGGGGCGCCATGCCGAGCAGGATGCCGGCGCGATCTATGCGCTCCATCGGGGCCGCATCGTGCGACTCTATCGCGGGATCACCATCCCGAATGCGATCTGCTTTTCGCCCGCGGGCGACATCGGCTATTTCGCCGATACCGCAACCAACGTGCTGCATCGCGTGCCGCTCGATCCATCAACAGGACTGCCGACCGGTGAACCCATCGAATTGATCAGGCATCAAGGCAGCGGCGGCCTCGACGGCGCGATCGTCGATGCCGACGGCCTGATCTGGAACGCGCGCTGGGGCGGCGGCTCCGTCGACGTTTACGATCCCGCCGGCCGGCATCTGCGTTCGCTGCGCGTACCGGCGAGGCAATCGAGCTGCCCGGCATTCGTCGGCCGCGACTTCTCGCGCGTGCTGGTCACCTCGGCCTGGCAGGACATGGATGAGGCGCAGCGTGCGGCCGATCCCGAGCATGGCAGGACGTTCCTGCTCGAGGCCGCCGCGCGCGGTCGGGCCGAGCCTGACGTCAAACTATCCTGACGGAGGGGTGCCGCGCGGCGTTGTTGACGCGACCGGATTATTTGGACGATAGTACAAATATGGTCCGCAAACCTGCCAGGTCTGACGTGAAGGCGGCCAGCGCCCGCAAGCCGAACACGCGCGAGGCGATCCTCGCCGTGGCCGAGGAATTGTTCTCGACCTACGGCTTCAACGCCGTCTCGGTACGCGACATCGCGCACGCCGCCGGCGCCAATCCGGGCAGCGTGACCTATCATTTCAGGACCAAGGACGGCCTGCTGCTGGAAATCTATCGGCGTCATTGCGGCCCGATGAACCGCAGGCGTTCCGAGCTGTTGGCGGCGGCGCGTCGGGTGCGCGATCTGCAGGACCGCTTGGAGGCGATCGTGCGCGCCTATGTGTTGCCGGCCTTTACGTCCGGCAGCGATCTTGCCGGCGGCGGAACGCGGTTCACACGATTGCGCGCGATCATGTCGGCCGAGGGCAATGAGGTCGTGCGCAAGATCATCGCGCAGACCTTCGACGACACCAGTCATGCCTTCATCGACGCGATTCATGAAAGCCTGCCGCATATTCCGCGTACCGATCTGGTCTGGCGCAGCCACTTCCTGCTCGGCGCGCTCTACTACACGCTGGTGACGCCGGAGCGCGTCTCGCGCCTGTCGCGCGGCAGCGCCGACGGCTCCGATGCCGGCCACGCCATCGAGGAACTGGTGCGCGCCACCGTTGCCGCGTTGCAGGCCGCGCCGCTCGACGAAGGGGCGCCCCGCAAGATCCCGGGCTCAAATCCGGGGCGAGTGGTGACCTGAACGTCCGGAGCTTGTCGCGATGGAGAAACTTCGGCTGCGCGCCGTGCTCGGCAATCATCCGCACATCCGGGCGGTGAAGAACGGTGAGCTTCGCTCCGAGCTGTTCGATCTCGACTTCAAAGAATTCACGCCGACCAACGCCGCGTTCAAGCCGATGGTGCGCGAGCAGGCCTTCGACGTCTGCGAGATGGCGATCGTGACCTATCTGATGGCAAGGGCGCACGGCAAGCCGCTGGTGCTGCTGCCGGCGGCGATGGTCGGCCGCTTCCAGCACGGCCATGCGCTCTATCGCGCCGACCTCGGTACGCTTGAGCCGGCCGATCTCGAAAGCAAGCGGGTCGGCATCCGCTCGTTCACGACCACGACCGGGGCATGGATGCGCGGCATCCTTGCCAATGACCATGGCGTGAACCTCGACAGGATCAACTGGGTCACGTTCGAGGATCCGCATGTCGCGGAATATGTCGACAGCACCGAGCGTGCGCCGAAGGGCAAGACAATCGTCCAGATGCTGAGGGACGGCGAGCTCGACGCCGTGCTGGGCGAGACCTCCAGCGATCCGGAGCTCAAGCCGCTGTTCGCCGATCCAGCCCGAGAGGCGTCCCTGTGGTATCAGCGGCACGGCGTGGTGCCGGTCAATCATCTGGTGGTGGTGACATCGCGGCTTGCGGCGTCGCGGCCGGACGTGGTGCGGAGCCTGTACGAGCTGCTCAAGCGCGGCAAGGCAGCGGCCGGCCCGCCCAGCATGCCGGACCTGCTGCCGTTCGGCGTTGCGGCGAACCGCAAGCCGCTCGAATTGATGATCGACTATTGCGTGCAGCAGGCGTTGATCCGCCGGCGCGTCACGGTCGACGAGCTGTTCGACGACACACCACGGGACCTGAACTGATGACAATCTCCGGCGATCCGCGGCAATGGCAGGTCGGCATGCTCGGCTATGGCGAGGTCGGTCGCATCCTTGCCGAGGATCTGCGCCAGCAGGGCGTGAGGGTTTCGGCCTACGACATCAAGCTCGACCGCGGGCAGGGCGCGGCGCTGCGCGCACACGCGGCGGAGATCGGCGTCGAGCTCGCGCAATCCCATGCCGTTCTTGCGGCGCGGGCCGATTTCATCATCTCGGCGGTGACGGCGAGCCAGGCGGTGCCGGTGGCCGCGGCCTGCGCACCTGCAATCCGGAGCGGGGTCTGGTTTCTCGATTTCAACTCGGCCTCGCCCGGCGCCAAGCAGCGCGCGGCGGCGCACATCGACAGCGCCGGTGGCCGCTATGTCGAGGGCGCGGTGATGACCTCGCTGCCGCCGTACCGGATCAAGGTGCCGCTGCTGCTCGGCGGCCAAGGCGCGCGGGAGCTGGCGCCACTGCTGGTCGCGCTCGGTTTCGCGGCGAAGGTCGCAAGCGACGAGCTTGGCGTCTCCTCGGCGGTCAAGATGTGCCGCAGCATCATGATCAAGGGACTGGAGGCCATGGTGATCGAGAGCTTCACCACCGCGCGCGCCTATGGCGTCGAGGATGCGGTGCTCGCCTCGCTCAAGGAGACTTTTCCGTCGATCGACTGGGAGAAGCAGGGCGCCTATTTCTTTCAGCGGGTGATCGAGCACGGCCGGCGGCGTGCCGAGGAGGTGCGCGAGGTGGCGGAGACCGTGCGCGAGGCCGGGCTGACGCCGTGGTCTGCCTCCGGCACCGCCGAGCGGCAGGGCTGGATCGCCGACCTTGCCGATGAGGGCGTGTTCGGACCCAGGGGAACGCCGGACTTTGCCCGCAGCGCCGACTGGCGTACCGAGGCCGACCGGATTCTCGCGCGCATCAAGTCGTAAGGTCTCGCCCGGAGAATCCGCCGCGTTCCCTGCCGACGCGCAATGCGCTATTGCTCCATGAACAGTTTGTTCTGGAGGCACTCCCATGAAGAATTCCGGCAAGGTCGTCGCCATCACGGGGGCGGCACGCGGCATCGGCAAGGCCTGCGCGGCGCGCTTCCTGTCCGACGGCGCCAGGGTCGTCATCTCGGATGTCGACGCTGCAGGGCTGGTCCACACCGCCCAGGAACTCGGACATATCGATCAGTTGCGGGCGGTCGAGGCCGACGTCAGCAAGCGCGCCGATGTCGATCGCATTGTCGCGACCGCGGTGAAGGAGTTCGGCCGGCTCGACGTCATGGTCAACAATGCCGGCGTCGCGCGCAACCGCGACTTCCTCGACATCAGCGAGGCCGAATTCGACGACGTGATGGGCATCAACCTCAAGGGCGCGTTCTTCGGCGTTCAGGCCGCGGCGCGCCAGATGATCGCGCAGGGCGGTGGCGGCGTCGTCGTCAACATGTCTTCGGTCAACGCGCTGCTCGCGATCCCCTCGCTCGCGACCTATGCGATGTCCAAGGGCGCGATGAAGCAGCTCACCTCGGTCGCCGCCGTGGCGCTGGCGCCGCACGGCATTCGCGTCGTGGCGGTCGGACCCGGCACGATCCTGACCGAGATGGTGGCGACGGCGATCTTCTCGTCGGAGGATGCGCGGCGCAGCGTGCTGTCGCGGACGCCGGCCGGCCGCTGCGGCGAGCCGAGCGAGGTCGCCTCCGTCGTGGCATTCCTTGCCAGCGACGATGCCTCCTACATCACCGGCCAGACCATCTATCCCGACGGCGGGCGGTTGATCCTGAACTACACGGTCCCGGTCAGCGAGAAGAAGTAGCGGGCAGGTTCAATCGCGAGCACACTGCCAAAATATCGAAAACAACCCCATGCAAAGGAGCCGGCCGGCGGCCGGCCTTCGACCAGGCGACTTGACGCGTCGGGCAAATCGGGGCTATTGTTCCATTATTCAGAAATCGTGCGATCGTCATCCGGCGTCATCACCCGCGCATGCGCATGCGGGTGATTCAGTATTCCAGAGGCGGTCGTGCTTGAGCCGATGGGCCGCGGCGTACTGGTTCGCCCGGTTGAACCGGGCGATGACCGGTGAGGATGAGGACGCCGCTACCGGCCCTTGAACTGCGGCTTCCGCTTCTCCATGAAAGCATTGCGGCCTTCGCGGAAGTCCGCACTGTCCATGCATTCGATGCCGACCTGCTTGATCGCCGCCATGTCGCGGTCGGCTGGATCCTTCAGCACCTGCGCGATGGTGATCTTGGCGGCTTTGATCGCCAGCGGCGCGTTGCCCGAAATGGTGCGCGCGATCTCCATGGTCGCGTCCCAGAGCTCGGCGTCCGGCAGCACGCGATCGACGAGGCCGATCCGCTGCGCCTCGGCGGAATCGATCCGCATGCCCGTATACATGATCAGCCGCGCCCAGGACGGGCCGACCAGCGACACCAGATGGCGCAGCCCGTCATAGCCATAGGCGATGCCGAGCTTGGCGGCGGGAATGCCGAACTGGCCGCTGGCGCCGGAGATGCGGATATCGGTCAGCATTGCGACCTGCATGCCGCCGCCGAGGCAGAAGCCGCGGATGCAGGCGATAGTCGGCTTCGGATAGTCGGCGAGCAGGGCGCGCTGGGCGGCGCTGCGCCGTGAATATTCCTCGGAGGCCTCGGCGTTGTGCCTGGTCTTCTCGAACTGGCTGATATCGGCGCCCGACACGAAGGCCTTGTCGCCGGCACCGACCAGGATCACGACGCGGACAGCCGGATCGTCGCGCAACGCCGTCAGCGCCTCGCCGAGCCCCTCCCACATCTCCAGCGACATCGCATTGCGCTTGTCGGGATTGTTGAAGGTGATGACGCCGACACCGTCGACGACGTCCAGCAGGATCTTGCCGTCGGCAAGCGATTTGTTTGACATGTTGAGCCTATGAGGGTCCGGACCGATCGAGCGAAGGCTAGCACCCGGCCGACAGCCGGGGCAGGCGGTTTGGAGCACGGCGCGATTGCATTGCCGGGCGGCAACTCTCCCGGCAGTTGTACGGTTCGCAAAATAAACCGCCGCGAAACGGTTGCGCCATGGAGTGCGCCGCCGACGCTCCGTCCCGGTTTAACTTTTTCCTAGTTTTTCGACGGTATGGCTGTACGCACCTGCGCGCCAGGACCATTCCGCTACGCGCTGGGATGCGTGCCGCAGCTGCCCGCTACCATCGCGTCGGTAGCGGACTTCCCCACCACCGGACCGGCAGTGAAGCCGGTCAATCCCGACCTCCGTGCACTCACATCGCCTCGGGCGAGGTTCAGTCGTGTCCGTCGAAAAGTTTCTCAAGCAACGCGCGGTCAAGATCACCGTCAATGGCAGCTACACGTTGCCGAACTGGTACGATGCCCAGGGCAAATTGCGCACCTTCGCCTGCCGCACGACGCGCGTCTCGCCGTTCCGGATGATCGTGGACGTGCCCGTCGTCGGCAGGGTCGGCGACCGGCTGACTTCGTATTTCGAGGAGTTCGGCAAATTCGAGGGCTGCATCACCGACACGATGAGCGGCAGCTTCCTGCTCGAGCTCGAGATGACGCATGCCATGCGTGAGAAGTTCGCCGACAAGCTGACCTGGATCGAGAAGAAGCAAAAGGATCCGAGCATCCGCGAGGCGCGCAACAACCCGCGTTTCGTTCCCGTCGCGCCGCATGCCATGTTGACGCTGGCGGACGGCACCATGCAGAGCTGCTTCATCATCGACATGTCGCTGTCCGGCGCGGCGGTTTCCTCCGAGGCGCAGCCGCCGGTCGGCATGCCGCTTGCGATCGGCGCCTGCGTCGGGCGGGTGGTCCGGCATCTGCCGAACGGCTTCGCCATCAAGTTCGTCGAGACCTACAAGCAGAGCGAGCTGGCCCGCCTGATCTCGCGCAAATCCAAGGAATTGCAGCAAGCGTCGGCCGACGGGGACCCTGTCGCCTGACGGCCGGGATCCGCCGGCTCCCTAGGTCAGCTGTTCCGGGTCTTCGGCCGCGCGCATCCGCGAGATAGTGCGCTCGGTTGCATTTGGACTGGCCGCCGCGATCGCGATCTCCCGCGCCAAATTGGTGCATTCGGCCCACATCAGGAAGAACACCAGCGGTGGCCGTTCGCGCGCTTCCAGCAGTTGCCGGCAACGCTCGGCCGCGCCGTCGATCGCCCACCACTGTTGGGCGACCACCATGACCCTGCGGAAGCTCCGCAACGTGCCGGAAAATTTTTGCGGATCGGCGCCCACGAGCGCGCCGCAATGGTTCAGCCAGTTCAGGCCAGCGTAGATCGCAATCCCGTAGTCTTCGATCGCGGTGCCGGTGAAATCGACGACGGTCTTGTCGTGCGCGCGCTGGCGCAGGAAAGCATCGATCATCTCCGCCTGGCGGGCCGGATCGACCAGCAGCGAGATGTCCTGCCGCGGCACCATCGGGACATAGCGCATCGCTTCGAGCCGCGTGTGCTCCCAGATCGCACCGATGTCGCCGAGCAGATCGCCGGACTTGCGCTTGCAGGCCGGATAGACCAGCACGCCATTGTCGGCGAGATCGAGATAGCGCGGGACCACCTTGTCGAGCGCGGCGACAAACGCCAATGGATCGGTAAGGCCGCGCAAGTCGCTGGCGGCGTCCTCCGCTTGTGCAGGCTTGTTGCCGCGTGTCCAGCCGAAATTGGCCATCCCCGGACGCCCTGATCTCAACCCGGCTATCAGGTTAGTTGGAAAATGCGGCGAAGCAAATGCGGCATTTGCTGCTACGCCGCCGTGCGTGCCCGCCGCTGCCGGTTGACGCGAGAGACCGCCGCGCCTAGCTGATGGTTAATGGCGCAACGCAGGTTGTTGCCGTTTTCGGGACTTATCGCCATGACCGCTTCTGATCGGCAATCGCATTGGCAGACTGCCTATCTGACCAAGGGAGAGCAGCAGGTGAGCTGGTCGCAGGCCGATCCGCAGCCATCGCTGCACCTGATCGAATCGGTTGCGCCCGGCCGCGACGCCTCGATCGTCGACGTCGGCAGCGGAGCTTCGCGACTTGTCGATGCGCTGCTGGCGAGCGGCTTTCATGATGTGACCTTGCTCGATCTCTCTGAAGCGGCACTGGCGAACGCGCGGGAGCGGATCGGCGCAGCAGGTGACGCGGTGCACTGGATCGTAGGTGACGCAACGGTCTGGCAGCCGCAGCAGACCTTCGACATCTGGCACGATCGCGCGGCGTTTCACTTCCTGGTCGAGGAACCAGACCGCGCAGCTTATCTCGACCGGCTGCATCGCGGCGTCAAAGCAGGCGGGCACGCCGTGATCGGCACCTTCGCGCTGGATGGCCCGGAGAAGTGCAGCGGCCTGCCGGTGCAGCGCTATGATCCCGCGACGCTCAGCAGGACCATTGGTCCGGCATTCGAGTTGATCGCGCATGAGGCGCACCGGCACGTCACGCCCTGGGGCGCGACGCAATCGTTCCAGTTCAGTGTGCTGCGGCGCAAGTGACCGGCCGCGGAGGGAGAGGTGAGATGACGGACGCGCCACGGATGATCGGCGAGATCGCGAGCTACCACGCCCATGTCTATTACGACCCCGCGGCCAGCCGGGACGAGGCGGAGCGGCTGCGCAACTGGATCGGCGAGCGCTTTCTGGTCACGCTCGGACGCTGGCACGACGTCAAGGTCGGCCCGCACGATCAGGCGATGTATCAGGTGGCGTTTGCGGCCGAGTTGTTCCCGACCCTGGTGCCGTGGCTGATGCTGAACCACGGCAGCCTGAGCATCCTGGTCCATCCCAACACCACCAATCCGCGCCGCGACCACCACGACGATCCGCTCTGGATCGGCACGCCGCTCGCCGTCCACGCCGACAAGCTGCCCGAAGAGGCGGAGATGGAGCAGGCGCCGACGCCGAACACGTCGCCGACACTGCGTCCCTGAGCGTCGCGGCTGTTGCGTAAAGTTTGACGCAATTGTGCTGCAGCCAAGTCGTTTCAAACTCATCGCGTTTTGCAACGTGAGGTTAAGTCACCATTCCTAGGCTACCCGATAAATTTCAGGGTCGGGGCGCATTGGGCATGTTCTTTTCGTTTCGAAGCTGGTCGTTGTGGCGGGTGGTGGGACCGCTGCTGGCCATCGTGTTGCTGCTGGGCGGCCTGTCGGCGGGCAGCCTGCAGGTGATGTCCGCGGTCAGGGCCTATGTGGCCGGCGAAAGCATGTGGTCGAAGGGGCAGAAGGACGCCATCCACTACCTGCAGACCTATGTCAGCACCGGTGCGCCGCTTTATCTGCAGAAGTTCGATGCCGCGATCGCGGTGCCGCTGGCCGATCGCACGGCGCGGCGCGCGCTGGAAGCGCCGGGCGACAATGACGCCGTGGCGAGGGCCGGCTTCGCCAGGGCAGGTAATCATGATGACGACATCGGCGGCCTGATCTGGCTGTTCAAATATTTCCGCACGATGCACCACGTGGCCGGCGCGGTGACGGCATGGCGCAATTCGGATGCGCTGCTCGATCAGCTGATTGAAATCCGGAACGAGGCGGCGAGCGACGTCGCGCTGCACGATCCGTCGGCTGCGACCATCAGGCATTGGGCCGAACGGATCGGTACGGTTGATGCGGCGCTGAGCACGCTCGCCGTCGATTTCTCCGATCATCTGGGCAAGGCGTCGCGTCAGGTCTCCGCGCTGCTGCTGCTGGTCAACCTCGTGATCGCGGCCTGCCTTGCCGGCATCGTGCTGGTCCATACGCGGCGGATGCTGTGGCGGCGCTGGCTTGCCGAGACCGCGCTCGCGGTCGAGAAGGAGCGCGCCCAGCTCACGCTGGCGTCGATCGGCGATGCCGTCATCGTGACGACGCAGGACGATCGGGTCGACTACATGAACGCCGCCGCGCAGCGGCTCATCGCGGCAGGGCAGGAGGTGACGGGACGGCCGCTGTCGTCGCTGTTCAACATTGCCGAACAGCCGGTGCGCGGATCGTTCGACGCCGACGACGAAAGCCGGCCGCAGCTCCTGGTGCGGCCGGACCATTCCAGCGTGCCGGTCTCGGTGGTCGAGACCCCGATCGTGTATGCCGGAGAACCGGCCGGCCGCGTCATGATCATTCACGACATGACCGCCGAGCGGCGGCTGGTCGAGGAATTGGCGCGGGCTGCCTCGCATGACGCGCTCACCGGCCTTGCCAACCGCCGGCAGTTCGAGTTCGAACTGCACAAAGCGATGTCGGGCTCGCCGGCCGTCGGCGCCGACCTGATGCTGATCGATCTTGATCAGTTCAAGATCGTCAACGACACCTGCGGCCACATGGCGGGCGACCGGTTGCTGAAGCAGGTGGCGAGGCTGCTGGCGACCGAAGTCGGCAGCAGCGGCCTCGTCGCGCGTCTTGGCGGCGACGAGTTCGGCATTCTCCTGCGTGACGACGGCTCCGCGACGCACGACGTCGCTGCCGACGTTGCGGAGCGGGTCAGGGCGGTGATCGAGCAGTCGAACTTCATTTATGAGGGATCGAGCTTCCGGATCAGCGCGAGCATCGGCCTGGTCGGGCTGGCCGACAGCGCCGGCGTGCAGGACGCGTTGCGGCTTGCCGACGTTGCCTGTTTCCTTGCCAAGGACAAGGGACGCAATCGCGTCCAGGAGCACCGCCCGTCCGACACCGGCATGGCCGTGCGCGTTGCCGAGATGAGCTGGGTCAATCGCATTCGCAAGGGACTGGATGAGGGGCGCTTCTGCCTCTACGAGCAGGAGATCCGCCCGGTGAACGGCGTGCTGAAGGGCAACGACCGGCGCGAGCTCTTGCTGCGCCTGCGCGACGAGAGCGGCGCGCTGGTGCCGCCCGGCAGTTTCCTGCCCGCCGCCGAACGCTACGGGCTGATGCCGCTGATCGACCGCTGGGTGGTTCGCCGCGCCTTCGAGATCATCGCCGAGCGCAAGCACCAGCCGCGCAAGATTGCGAGCTACGCCATCAACCTGTCCGGCGCCACCATCGGCGACAGCGACTTCGTCGACTTCGTCGCCGGGCTGTTCGCGCAGCTTGACGTTTCGCCGGCATCGGTGTGTTTCGAGATCACCGAAACCAGCGCAATCTCGAACCTCGACGAGGCGCAGAAGTTCATCGCGCGGCTGCGCGAGGTCGGCTGCAGCTTCTCGCTCGACGATTTCGGCACCGGCATGTCCTCGATCGCCTATCTGAAGCACCTGCCGGTCGACATCATCAAGATCGACGGTTCGTTCGTGAAGGAGATCCTGAACAGCAAGGTCGATCGGGCGATGGTCGAGATGATCACCAAGACCGCGAAGATCATGCAGAAGCAGGTGGTCGCGGAATTTGTCGAGAACCTCGCGATCCTGGACGAGCTGCGCCAGATCGGGGTCGATTACGCCCAGGGTTACGCCATCGGGAAGCCGGTCCCGGTGCTCACTCTCTGGGAAGAAAAGATCGCCTGAGCCGCCGAAATCGTCCCGAATCGGGACATTTTCGGTCAATTCAGCCCGCCCAAGGCTGATTCTCTGGCACTTTCCATCCGAAAAACGTTTAAAAAACCTCTCGTTGTGCGCTTTGTCTCGATTATGCCTTACTCTAATTCCCTGATATGATGAGTGATCGGTGAATCCCGGTGGGCCGGGTAACAGGCCCCAGAGCACCGAACTTGGGGATTGATGGGTCAACGAACGACGAAACCTGCCCGGCGCAAGTCGAGCCGCGGCATGTCTCTGGTGGGCAGCACGGCGTTTGCCGTGAGCGCGCTTGCCCTGTCGTCTGGCCTTGCCGCCTGGATGGTCGGCATCGACCCCACCGCATGGCTTCACGGTCCGGCGCTCGCCAACACCACCGCCTCGCTGAACTTCGACGATCGCTTCGGCTCTCGCTCCACGATCAATTCGGCCTCACTCTATTATCCACTGCGCCGCGGGTTCCGTTCGAGCCGCGGCGATTTCAATTCCGAGTTCGGCCAGATCGAGGACGCGCTGTCCGGCCAGCTGCGCGACACGCAGACCGAACTGCCGACCAGCCAGTCGGCGACGGCGTCCGTCGCCGCCACGACCACAGCGACGACGTCCACCGTGCCGATGCCGCGGTCGCGGCCGGCCGAGGCCAATCTGCTTGCGCGTAACGATCAGCCGCCACCGCCACAGGCGCCGGTGCAGCAGGGCGACAACCGGACGTTCCTGCAGAAGATTGCCGACATGATGCCGGGCAAGATGCAGCTGGCCTCGCTCGATCCGAATGACGGATTGTTGTCCGGTCCGAGCCCCGATCTCGGCAAGCTCGGCTATGACAGCACCACGGCGGTCTACGACATCACCGGCCGCATCGTGTACATGCCCGACGGCACCAAGTTCGAGGCGCATTCAGGCCTCGGCAATCTGCTCGACGACCCGGCGCATGTGAATGCCCGCAACGCCGGCGCGACGCCGCCCGGCATCTATGAGATGAAGCCGCGCGAGAAGCTGTTCCACGGCGTGCCCGCGCTGCGCATGACCCCGGTCGATGGCAGCGACACGTTCGGGCGCGTTGGCCTCTTGGTCCACAGCTACATGCTCGGACCGAATGGCGACTCCAACGGCTGCATCTCGGTCAAGCACTACGACAAGTTCCTGCAGGCCTACCGCAGCGGCACGATCAAGCGCATCGCCGTCGTCATCAACATCAAGGATGTTCAGTCGGCCTCGACCCGCGCGGCGTCGAACTCGTAGGCCGCGCGCCGGCGCCTCCGGCAAATTGCGCAGGCTCTTGCAGAGTCCAACCTTCGATCCGGTGACCGCCTCCAGTGCGGCCTGGTTGCTTCTTCCATCGTCTCGGAAAATTGCACCACGTTGTCGCCAGCTCTCCCTGGAAAGTCGGATCGTAGCCATGTCGTTCTGTGAGCCAAGGAGTTGAGTGTTATAGTTGTCTTCCTAAGACCGCTTGGCCTCCGACTTTACGATGTATACATAGCGTATTCATAAACGCTGAGAGGCGGACCAGTGCCAAAACCCTTTCCAATGAACGCATGGTACGCGGCCGGCTGGGATGCCGAGATCAAGCACGCGCTGTTGCCGCGGACGATCTGCGGAAAGCATGTCGTGATGTACCGGAAGGGCGACGGCGAGATGGTGGCGCTGGAGGATGCCTGCTGGCACCGCCTCGTGCCGCTCTCCAAGGGCCGGCTCGATGGCGATGCCGTGGTCTGCGGCTATCACGGCTTGAAATACAATGCGCAGGGCCGCTGCACCTTCATGCCCTCGCAGGAGACGATCAATCCGTCGGCCTGCGTCCGCGCCTATCCCGTCGTCGAGCGCCACCGCTTCATCTGGCTCTGGATGGGGGATCCCGCGCTTGCCGACCCGGCGCTGGTGCCAGACATGCACTGGAACCACGATCCGGCCTGGGCCGGCGACGGCAAGACCATTCACGTCAATTGCGACTATCGCCTCGTCGTCGACAATCTGATGGACCTGACGCACGAGACCTTCGTGCACGGCTCGAGCATCGGCAATGATGCGGTCGCCGAGGCGCCGTTCGACGTCACCCATGGCGAGAAGACGGTCACCGTAACGCGCTGGATGAAGGGCATCGAGGCGCCGCCGTTCTGGGCCAAGCAGCTGCAGAAGCCGGGCCCGGTCGATCGCTGGCAGATCATCCGCTTCGAAGCGCCGTGCACCGTCAACATCGACGTCGGCGTCGCGCCGGCCGGTTCGGGCGCGCCGGAGGGCGATCGTTCGCAGGGCGTCAACGGCTATGTGCTGAACACGATCACGCCCGAGACCGAGAAGACCTGCCATTACTTCTGGGCGTTCGTCCGCAATCACCGCATTACCGAGCAGCGGCTGACTAGCGAAATCCGCGACGGCGTCGCCGGCATCTTCCATGAGGATGAGATCATCCTGGAAGCGCAGCAGCGGGCGATGGACGAGAATCCGGACCGGGTGTTCTACAATCTCAACATCGACGCCGGCGCAATGTGGGCACGGCGCGTCATCGACCGCATGGTGGCGAAGGAAAATCCGCCGGAGCAGCTGCAGGCTGCCGAGTAGACGAGGGGCGAGCCCATGGCGGAACGCGAGACCGATCGTTCAGTGTCGCAGACCGTGCGGGCGCAGCTTGCGCTGCGCGACCTCGTTCTCTCCGGCGGCCTGCGGCCCGGCGAGCGGATCTCGGAGCTGCAGGCGGTCGAGTTCACCGGGGTGTCGCGCACGCCGGTGCGGATGGCGCTGGTCCGGCTGGAGGAGGAAGGCCTGCTGGAGGCGATCCCTTCCGGCGGCTTCATGGTCAAGGCATTTTCCGAGCGCGACATTCTCGATTCGATCGAGCTGCGCGGCACGCTGGAGGGACTGGCCGCGCGCTTCGCCGCCGAGCGCGGCGTCTCGTCGCGCGATCTCGAGCCGCTGAAGGAATGCCTCAACGAGATCGACGGCCTGGTGCGGCAGGATCCGATTTCGGTCGAAGCCTTTTCGTCCTATGTCGCGCTCAATGCGCGCTTCCACGCGCTGCTCACCGAGCTGTCGCGCAGCCCGCCGCTGATCCGGCAGATCGACCGCGCCTCGGCGCTGCCATTCGCCTCGCCGAGCGGCTTCGTGATGGCGCAATCGGCGTTGCCCGAGGCGCGTCAGATCCTGCTGATCGCGCAAGATCACCATCGCATTGTGGTCGACGCCATCGAGAACCGCGAGGGCGCGCGCGCCGAGGCGATCATGCGCGAGCATGCAAGGCTTGCGGCACGCAATCTGCGGCTGGCGTTACGCAACCGCAGCCATCTCGATCTGCTGCCGGCGCTGGCGCTGATCAATTCGGCAGCCGGCTGAGCGGAGAACGCCATGCGATTCATCGAGACCTGGACATCCGCCACGCTGCTCGCCGTGCGCGACCTCACGCCCGGCATCCGTGAATTCCTGCTGCGGCCGGATAACTTTACGGGTGCGCCCTATCCGGTCGGCAGCCATATCGATGTCGGTGTCACCATCGAAGGCCAGCCGCAGACCCGCTCCTATTCGCTGGTCGGCGAAGTCGATCCGCAGGGCTACCGGATCGCAGTTCGGCGCGCAGCGGATTCCCGCGGCGGCTCGCGCTACATGTGGTCGCTCGCGCCGGGCGTGCGGCTCACCGTCACGCTGCCGACCTCGCTGGTGCAGCTCGACTGGACGCGGCGGCAGTTCTGCCTGATCGCGGGCGGCATCGGCATTACGCCGATCGTCGGTGCGGCACAGGCGCTCGCCCGCCGCGACGCCGGCGTGACGCTGCACTATGCCGTGCGCACGCGCGGCGATGCGGTCTATCTTGAACCGCTTGAGCGTGCGCTCGGCGACCGCCTCACCGTCCACGCCGGCGACGAAGGCAGGCGGCTCGACCTCGAGCGCGTCTTTTCGGCGCTGCCGCAGGACACGATGACACTGTTCTGCGGCCCGATGCGGATGCTGGACGCGGCGCGGCGCGCCTGGGAGGAATCCGGCCGCCCGCTCTCCGACTTGCGCTACGAGACCTTTGGATCGAGCGGGCTGCTGCCGACCGAGCCGTTCCGCGTGCGGCTCAGGGGCGAGGGGACTGAGCTGGGGACCGAGTTCGTCATCCCGCGCGACCGGTCGATGCTGGACGTGCTCAACGAAGCCGGTCATGAGGTGATGAGCGACTGCCGGCGCGGTGAATGCGGGGTCTGCGCGCTCGACGTGGTCGATGTCGACGGCGAGATCGACCATCGCGACGTCTTCTTCAGTGACCATCAGAAGCGGGAGAGCCGCAAGATCTGCGCCTGCGTGTCGCGCGCCCGCGGCACCATCACGGTCGACACCCTGCATCGGTCGGACACGCCCTGACGAGCCGAGCCGGCGCTACGCCGCATGCACCGAGTGCTGTGGGTTGTGATCGAGCAGTGCGGAAATCTCGCTGGCTGACATCGGCCGCCCGATCAGATAGCCTTGGACCTCGTCGCAACTGGTCTGGCGCAGATATTCGAGCTGATCCGCGGTCTCGACGCCTTCGGCCACGACGCCGATCCGCAGCTCCTGCGCGAGGCCGATCACCGATTTGACGATCGCGGCGCAATCCGGCTGGGTCAGCATGTCCCGGATGAAGGATTGATCGATCTTGATGCGGCTGAACGGCAGCTTACGCAGATAGGTCAGCGACGAGAAGCCGGTGCCGAAATCGTCGAGCGCGACCGTCAGGCCGAGCTCGAGCAGCGCGTGCAGGATCGCGGGCGCCGATCCGTATTTCGAGATCAGCATCGACTCGGTGATCTCGATCTCGAGCCGGTTCGGCGCGACGTTGGCCTCGGCCAGCGCGTCGACGATCGTCTGCAGGATGCAGACGTTCTGGAACTGGACCGCGGAGAAATTGACCGCGATCCGGATGTCGTCCGGCCAGCGCGACAGCATCGTGCAGGCGCGACGGATCACCCACTCGCCGAGCTGGTGGATCAGCCCGCTTTCCTCGGCGATCGGGATGAAGACGGTCGGCGGGATCAGGCCGCGCGTCGGATGCTGCCAGCGCAGCAGGGCCTCGAAGCCGGTGACGCGGCCTTTGCGGATGTCGAGGAACGGTTGGTAGACGAGAAACAGCTCGTCCGCCTCGATCGCGTGCTCGAGATCCCGCTGCAAGGCGCGGCGGTCGCGCGCCGACCGGTCGTCGCTGGCCTCGAAGAAGCAGATGGTACCGGGCGCGGATTTCTTCGCCCGGTAAAGCGCGATGTCGACGTGCTTGAGCAGGTCGTGGGACGTGCTGCCGTCTCGGGGCGCCAGCACGATGCCGATGCTGACCGTGCGGTTGACCTCCAGCCCGTCGATCGGGAACGGCTCGGCAAAGGCCGCGACGAACCGTTCGGCGATCGCCAGCGCATCCTCGGGCCTTGCCAGATTCGACATGATCAGGGCGAATTCGTCGCCGCCGATCCGTGCGACATGTTCGGCCGCGCGCGTGCAGCGCTGCAGCCGGGCCGCGACCTGCACCAGGAACTCGTCGCCCGCCGGATGGCCGAACCTGTCGTTGACCTCCTTGAAGCGATCGAGATCGAGCAGCAGCACCGCGAATTCTTCGCCCGACCGCGCCAGCCGGTTCAGTGCGCCGTTGAGCGCTTCATTGAAGGCGACGCGGTTCGGCAGATGCGTCAGCGGATCCTGCCTCACCGTCCGTTCGGCCTCGTGCTGGGCGATGATCCGGCGCCTGAACTCGAACGCGTTGACGAACACGCCGCGCAGCAGCACCGAACCGTAGACCAGCACCAGCACGGCCATCAGGAGGTAGACGAAATCGCCGTCCCGGCCGAGGCAGATCGCGGTGCCGACGAAGATCGGCGCGGTGAACGCAATCGCGGCGATCGGGATGGTGGAGAACGCGAAGGCGCCGCCGGCCAGCATTCCGGCGCACAGGCAGGTGATGACGAGCTGGGCGCCGCTCGATGCGTTCGCGAAGAAGGCGACGGGGACGACGCCCCAGGTCGTCCCGAGCGCCAGCGCATTGCGCACCAGCCGGTACATGGTTCGGCGCGACACGAATTGCGGCTTGGCGATGCGGCGCGATGCCCGCGCCTGCAGGCCGAAGAACAGCGCCGCGCTGCCCACCGCGACCGCCCACACCAGCGCAAAGGCCCAGTCAGGCGATTGCCACAGCGCAATCGCGAGCACCAGCGCGTTGCAGGCGTTGGCCAGCATGATGCCGAAGGAATAGCCGAGCACCAGCGAGACCTGTTCGGCGCGGATGTGGCCGGCAAGCGCTTCATCCGTCGGCGGTGCACCGAAGGCCGCGAGGTCGCCGGCGAACAGGGTCGCGAAATATGATCTCAGATGGGTACGCATCACTACGTTGCCTGCCCGGTTTGGCCATGGCGCCGTGGCGAAGAATTCTCTGCAAACCTTTGACAAACTATGAACTATTGGAACGGACCGTGCCGCGGCGGGCCGCTCCTTCGGTTCCACCGGCAGGCATTGCTAACAAATCGATACAAATGCGTGACGCGAGGTCACGGATCGGCAAAGCTTGCCGCGCGCCGCGCTGCTTGATCCCCCGCGGGTTTTTCGCAATGAGTCGGGTTCCCGCGAACGGCAAAAACCAGAAGGTGCGCATGAGCCTCCCGATCACGAACCACGATCCCGGGTTCCGTATCACGCGAGCCAGCCATGTCGTCCTGACCGTTCGTGATCTCGTGGCGAGCCGGCAGTTCTACGAAAAGGTGATCGGGCTGATCCTGACCGCGGAGGAGGGCGGCGCACTCTATTTCCGCGGCGTCGAGGAGGCCTGTCATCACAGCCTTGTGTTGCGCAAAGGCGAGAGCGCCGCCTGCGCGCGGCTCGGCCTGCGGGTCTTTCAGGACGGTGACCTCGACCGGCTCCAGGCCTTCTTCGAAGCGCAGGGATGCCGGGCCGCCTGGGCCGAAGTGCCGCATCAGAGCCGCACCCTGCATGCGACCGATCCGGCCGGCACGCCGCTGGAGTTCTGCGCGACCATGCCGGTCGAGTCGCGCATGATCACCAAATTCACCCGCCATGCCGGCGGCTCGGCGCTGCGGCTCGATCACTACCAGGTGCTGACGCCGGAGCTGCGCAAGGCGTGCGAGTTCTACACCGCGGCAGGCTTCCGGCTCAGCGAATACATCGCGCCCGCTGATACCTTCGACCTGCGCGGCGTGTTCCTGCAGCGCAAGGGCAATCCGCACGACATCGTGTTCTTCAACGGCGCCGGACCGCGGCTGCATCATTTCGCATTTCTCGCGCCCGAAGTTCATCATCTGCTCAACGCCTGCGATGTCGCCGGCGAGCTCGGCTATGGCGCGGCGGTTGAACGCGGCCCCGGGCGTCATGGGCCGGGACACGCGATGTATGTCTACATGCGCGATCCCGACGGGCATCGCGTCGAGCTGTTCAACACCCACTATCAGATCATGGACATCGAGAACGAGCCGGTCGGCTGGGATCCGTCCGACCACACGATCTCGTTCCCGTGGGGGTTGCCGGCGCGGCAGGCCTGGTTCGAGGAGGCGACGCCGTTCGAAGGTGTCGCGATCCGCGAACCCGAGGTGAAGCCGAAGCCGCTGACGCTCGAGAGCTACCTCGCGAAGTAGCATGTCATTGTCAGCCGATAATCCCATCCATGACGTGGCCATCGTCGGCCTCGGGCCGGTCGGTGCCATCTTCGCCAACCTGTTCGCGAAATCCGGCTTGAGGGTCGCCATCGTCGAGCGCGTTGCCGACATCTACGACAAGCCGCGCGCGATCACGCTCGACCACGAGGCGCTGCGCGTGCTGCAGGCGATCGGGCTCGGCGATTTCATGGAGCAGGCGATCGCCCCGCATAACGGCTCGCACTATCTCGGCGTCGACGGCGAGATCATCAAGATCTTCGACCCGATGCCGCCGCCGTTCCCGCTCGGCTGGATTCCGAACGTGACCTTCGTGCAGCCGGACGTCGAGCAGGCGCTGCGCGACAAGCTCGCCGACTATCCGCATGCCGACATTTTCCTTGCGGCCACGGGCGTGGCGCTGCAGCAGGACGATGGCGCGGTGATGCTGACGGCGCGCCGCGAGTCCGGCGAGGAGTTCCTGATCCGCGCGCGCTATCTGGTCGGCTGCGACGGCGCCAACAGCTTCGTCCGCAAGCAGCTCGGCATCGGCCTCGACGACCTCGCCTTCGATGAATGGTGGATGGTGGTGGACACGCTGACCAGCGATCCCGCCAGGCGGCCGGCCAGGAGCTTTCAGTATTGCTGGCCGTCGCGTCCCGGCACCTTCGTGCCGGGCCCGCGCAATTTGCGGCGCTGGGAGATCAAGTTGCTGCCCGGCGAGGACCCCGAGGCGGCCGGCGCGCCCGACAACGTCGTGAAGCTGCTCAAGGGTTTCACCGATATCTCCGACCTCACGATCTGGCGCTCGGCGGTCTATCGCTTTCACGCGCTGCTCGGCCGGCGCTGGCGCGACCGCCGCGTGCTGCTGATGGGCGATGCCGTGCACCAGACGCCGCCGTTCCTCGGGCAAGGGCTGTGCGCCGGTATCCGCGATGCGGTGAACCTGGCCTGGAAGTTGCGGCTGGTTCTTCGTGGCGACGCCGGCAATGCGCTGCTCGACAGTTACGAGATCGAGCGCAAGCCGCATGTCCGCGCCGTCGTAGCCAGCGCTAAGGAGTTCGGCAAGATCATCGGCGAGCTCGATCCGGTGGCCGCCGTCGAACGCGACATGCGGCTGCGCGCCGACCTGAAGGCCGGCAAGGCCGAAACCATCAGGCAGAAATTCATCCCCGATCTCGTCTCCGGCCTGATCGCGCGCGATGCCGCGCTTGCCGGGCGGCTGTTCGTGCAGCCGCATGTGCGCGCGCCGGATGGGCGGACGTGCCGGCTCGACGATCTGCTGCAGCTGGAATTCGCGATCGTGACGACGGCGGCGGAGCCGATGGTGTGGCTGTCGGATGCGTCCGCTGCCGCCTGGCGGCGTCTGTCGGGCGAGCGCGTCGTCATCGCCACATCAGGCGAAAGCGCCGATCGAGGCGGTATCCTGACCGTGATCGAACGCGACAGTTTGTTCGCGGACTGGATGCGGCAGCATGACTCCGCGGCGGTCATCGTGCGGCCGGACCGCTACGTCTTCGGCGCCGCGCGCAATGCCGGCGAGCTCAGTATGCTTGTCGGGCAACTGCTCCAGAACCTCAGCGCAGGGCGCTAGTCTTTTCAAGCCGCCGCTTTGTCTGTACCACCGGAAGAAAGAAATTCCGGGGGAAACCAGTGAACAACAATAACGATGCGGCGGAGTATGATTACGTCATCGTCGGCGCCGGCTCGGCCGGTTGCGTGCTCGCCAACCGCCTGAGCGCCGACGGCAAGCGCTCGGTGCTGCTGCTCGAGGCCGGACCGAAGGACAGCAACATCTGGATCCATGTCCCGCTCGGCTACGGCAAGCTGTTCAAGGAAAAATCCGTCAACTGGATGTACCAGACCGAGCCGGAGCCCGGCCTCAACGGGCGGCAGGTGTTCCAGCCGCGCGGCAAGGTGCTCGGCGGCTCCAGCTCGATCAACGGCCTGCTCTATGTGCGCGGCCAGCACGAGGACTATGACCGCTGGCGCCAGCGCGGCAATGCCGGCTGGGGCTATGACGACGTCCTGCCCTATTTCAGGAAGGCGGAGGATCAGCAGCGCGGCGGCGACAAATATCACGGCGCAGGAGGCCCGCTCCCGGTGTCGGATTGGCGGCATCATGATCCGCTGTCGGAGGCCTTCGTGCATGCCGCAGCCGAGGTCGGGATTCCGACCAATCCGGATTTCAACGGCGCGACCCAGGAGGGCGCGGGCTTCTTCCAGACCACGACGCGGCGCGGCCGGCGCGCCTCGACGGCGCGGTCCTATCTGCGGCCGGCGCTGACGCGCGGCAATCTTCATGTCGAGACCTCGGCGCTGGCGCAGCGCATCCTGTTCGACGGCAAGCGCGCGAGCGGCGTCGCCTACAAGCAGAACGGGCAATTGCGCAAGGCCAAGGCGCGCAGGGAGGTGCTGGTATCGAGCGGTGCGTACAACTCGCCGCAATTGTTGCAGCTCTCCGGCGTCGGCCCTGCCGATCTGTTGAAGCAGCACGGCATCGACATCGTGCTCGATGCGCCCGGCGTCGGCAACGACCTGCAGGACCACATGCAGGTCCGCATCGTCACGCGCTGCACGCAGACCGTCACGCTGAACGACGTCATCAATCATCCCGTGCGCCGCGTCATGGCGGGCCTCCGCTACGCCGCGCTGCGCAAGGGGCCGCTGACGATCGCCGCCGGCACCTCCGGCGCGTTCTTCAAGACCAGCCCGCGGCTTGCCTCGCCCGACATCCAGATCCACTTCCTGCCGTTCTCGACCGACAAGATGGGCGAGCAGCTGCATCCGTTCTCGGGCTTCACGGCCTCGGTCTGCCAGCTGCGTCCGGAGAGCCGCGGTTCGCTGAAGATCAGGAGCGCGGACCCGGGCGTGCCGCCGGAAATCCGCATCAACTATCTGGCGACCGAGACCGATCGCCGCGCCTTCATCGACGGCATCCGTATCCTGCGCAAGATCCTGGCGGCACCGGCGCTGAAATCCTATTCAGTGGGCGAGGTCGATCCCGGCGCCAAGGTGGTCAGCGACGACGACCTGCTCGATTTCTGCCGGCGCACCGGAAGCACGGTCTATCATCCGACCTCGACCTGCCGGATGGGCAACGATCCGCTCGCGGTGGTCGACCAGCGGCTCAAGGTGCGCGGCATCGAAGGTCTGCGCGTGGTCGATGCGTCCGTCATGCCGGACCTGATGTCGGGCAACACCAATGCGCCGACGATCATGATCGCGGAGAAAGCGTCGGACATGATCCTGGAGGATGCGAGGTAGGACGCCATCCGTCATCCTGAGGAGCGCGTAGCGCGTCTCGAAGGATGCACGGCCCCGGTCTGACGGCTCGGAAAGCTCCGGGCCGTCGACCCTTCGAGACGCGCGCAAGAGCGCGCTCCTCCAGCGACAAAGGCGAAGCCTTTGCGCGGGGGTGACGGTGATAGAGTGGGCGACTGGACGTCAGCCCTTATACGCGCGCACCCGTGCGACCATCTGCTCGACATGGGCGATCGGCGTCTCGGGGAGGATGCCGTGCCCGAGATTGAAGATCATCCGCCCCTTGCCGAAGTTCTCCAGCACATCGTCCACCGCGCGGTCGAGCGCGGCGCCGCCGGCGATCAGGGCCAGCGGATCGAGATTGCCCTGCACCGCGACGCGGCTTTGCACGCGCTCGCGGATCATCGACGGCTCGGTGGCCCAATCGATCGAGACCGCATCGACGCCGGTTTGCTCGATATAGGCCGGCAGCATGCCTGCCGCGCCGCGCGGGAAGCCGATGATCCTGGCATCGGGGACCTGCTTGCGCACCCCGGCCACGATGCGCCGGGTCGGCTCGATCGCCCAGCGGGCGAACTCGCGCGGCGGCAGCACGCCGGCCCAAGTGTCGAAGATCTGCAGGCAGTCGGCACCGGCCTTCAACTGGCCGACGAGATAGTGGATCGAGTTCTCGACCAGCACGTCGATGATCTTGGCGAACGCATCCGGATGGCGGTAGGCAAGCATCCGCGCGGGTGCCTGGTCCGGCGTGCCCTGTCCGGCCACCATGTAGGTCGCAACCGTCCACGGTGCGCCGCAGAAGCCGATCAGTGCGATCTCGGGGGCGAGTTCGCGACGGACGCGGCGCAGTGCTTCAAAAACCGGCTCGAGCGTGTCGAAGTTGGCATCGGTTGCCAACGTCGCGATTTCGCCGGGCGTTGCCAGCGGATCGAGCCGCGGTCCTTCGCCGGCCTCGAAGCGCACCGAGCGGCCGAGCGCGTAGGGGATTACCAGGATGTCGGAGAAGATGATCGCGGCGTCGAAGTTGAACCGGCGGATCGGCTGCAGCGTGACCTCGGCGGCGAATTCGGGCGTGAAGCAGAGATCGAGGAAGCCGCCGGCCTTGGCGCGCAGCTCGCGATATTCCGGCAGATAGCGGCCGGCCTGCCGCATCATCCAGAGCGGCGGCACGGCCTGGCGGTGGCCCGATAGCACGTCGATGAGCGGCTTCTTGGTGGGATCCTGGGGCACGCGGATAGTTCCTGATCACGGTCAAATTTGCGCCCCTGATACACGCTGCAGCGCAGTGGGCCAAGGCGGTTCTGGAACCCCCCTTTGCGCGGCCGCGTTGTCCCCCGAATGGAGGGACGACATGGCCGACAAATTCGATCCTGCCCCGCACGACAAGCATGCCGAGAAGCCGCACGAGGCGCAGGCTGCCGACCGCAAGGCCCGCACCCGGCTGAAGGAGGGGCTCGAGGATACCTTCCCGGCCTCCGATCCGGTCAGCGCCACGCAGCCCGCGCCCTCAAAGCACGACGGCAATCGGGACAATTAGCTGGTGTATGCCAGCGCCTGCTAACCACGATGCCAAGAGAGTTCCACATGCGGCGAACTATTCGCCGCGGAGCGATGGCCCGGAGCACCGGGCCCGTCCGCATACCGTGATCGCCGGGACAGTCTAGACGGGGCCGCTTGCGGGGCGCTGCATCCGGTCAGATTCGAAGGTCACGCCGAGCCGGCGCTCCAGGCGCCAGGCCACAATGCAGTGCCGCCGGATCGGTTCGCTCTCGATCTCGAGGTCGAACGCGAGCGGGATTGCGACGTCGCTTTCCACGGCGAGCCCCGCGCCGCCGGTCGAGAGGTTGAGCACAAGACATCCGACACTGCTGTTGCGGAAGAAGATCGTCCCGCGCTTCAGCAGGATCGTTCGTTGGCTGTCGGTCTTGTATCTTATCGTTGTGCTCACGGCAGTCTCCTACCCCCGATGTGATGCCCGTCGCGATCGGTCCCCTCAAGCGCGATGGTCGCGCTTTCGCTTCTTGTTCGAGCATGATCTCCGCGCAAACGCTTTGCGTTTGTCGCGAGGGAAAACCGCTTCGTACTCTTCCGGATCATGCTCTAGTTCACCAGCACGGCGCCATCGCAGCGGATGCCCAGCACCCAAACGTCGACCTGGCCGAGCCCGATGCCGAGCGTCGCGAGCAGCGACGCCAGCACCTGATCGACTGAACTCGTCACGCCGTTCAGGATGCTCATGACGAGCGCCCCCAATCCCGGGATCGGCAGCCCGAGCGGGCCGAGATTGATGGTCAGCGAGAGGTCGCCGAGCAGACTTCCTGTCAGCGATGAAAGGAAGTTGGTCGTCGTCACCGTCTTCTTGGTGCCCGCCTGGATGTCGCTGTAGCTGAAATTGACATTGGTCGGCGTGGTGTTGCCCATGCCGGCATGGGCGAGGCCGGTGACGGTGGCGAGACCAAGGTTGACCAGTGTCGCCGGCGGCGGATTGGGCTTGGTCGTGAAGTTGGTCATGTCGGCGATCGTGACGTTGCCGATCCATGCATCCACGATCCCAGGCGTCACGCCGATCGTGACCTGCGAGGTGTTGATGTTGGGGTGGCCGCAGGACACCGCGTTGAGTGTCGCGGTACCCGAGGCGACCTCGACATAGACCGGGAGATTGATCGCAGACACGGTGCCGGAGCCGAGCACATTGATCGTCGCCAGGATCCTGGTCTGCGCGGTGTGGACGCTCACACCCTGGGTGCCGATCGCGATCCAGCTCGAGCCGACCGGTCGCTCGCCGATCGTTGCGATCACGGAGACGTTGGCGATGCCGGGCAGGCCGAGATTGATCGAGGTCGCGATCTGATGGTTGCCGTTGGCGATCTGGGCCACCGTGGAAATCAGGTCGAACACCGAAACGCTGGCGCCGACCTTGGGTTTCTGCCCCACCGTGAGATTGGCGAAGGGACCGAGGTCGACCAGCGTGCCCGGCGAAATCTTGGTGGTGGAGCCGGTGACGGCCTGGGAGATCGTCGACAGCGCGGTGGTCGCCGCGTTGGCGCCGTTGGTGATCTGCTGGGTGGTCAGCGCCGACGCGACGATGTCGCCGACCTTGATGTTGCTGCTCAGCAGGTCGCTATAGGTGACGCCGGTCAGGTTGACCCGGGTCGCCAGTGCCGACAGGAAGTCCAGGGCGTCGATCTTGGCGCTGATCAGCGCGTTGTAGTCCATCACCGAGAGCGACAGCGTGGTGCCGAGCATCGAGCCGAGCAGCGCATTGAGCGCGCCGCCGTTGACCGAGAGCAGCCTCGACCCGATCGCGAACGAGGCCATTTCGGTCGATGTCGCGGTGGCGGTCGTCTTGATGGTGAAACTGCTCGCGCCGGTCAGGTAGCGCGCGAAGTAGAGCGGGGTCTGGGTGTTCAGCGTGACCCGCGCGGCGTTGGGAGTGCCGACCGCCGGGGTCACGAAACGGGCCTGCGGCGCGATGGCGCTGTTTGCGGTGTAGGTTCCTGTCTCGACCTTGACCAGCGCACTGGCCGGGTACTTGTTCTGCGTAACCGTCGCGGTGGCGGCGTTGACCGGATTGTTCAGGTTGGCGGCGGCGACGATCGCGGCGAGATCGGCGGTGCTCTGCGTCTTGCGCCGGTCGGCGAAGATCGTGCCGAGATCGATGGCGAGCCCGGCGCACCCGATCAGGAGCGTCATCAGGCCGGCGCTGATCATCGCGAAGTTTCCTCGTTCGTCGGCGCCGAAGCGCCGCATCAGCATGAGGACGCCTCTCATCCTAGAATCCCCCGTACTGAATCGCCGCGGAGCGGACGATGGTGCTCGCCGGGGCGGGGACGAAGGGCAGCTTGTAGATGAAGTTGCCGGCCGCGTTGTAGTTGACCGTCACGACGTAGACGTTGGCATTCGATGGAGACGGCGCGGCATTGACCGTGAGATTGCCGGGAACGAGCAATGGATAGGTCGACGCGTTGGCGGTGACATAGCTCGTCGCGAGGCTGTTGCGTTCGGTGTCGGTCATTCCCGCGATGGATGACCGCGCCGCTTCGGCGGCGAGTTGCTGAACGCCATGCACCATGGCGAGATACGAGCCGAAGACGATGATGCCGAAAATGAAGGCAAGAAACAGCGGCAGCATCAGCGCGAATTCGACGGCGGACGCACCGCTTCGGCAGCGAAAAAAACTGGTCATTGCAACACACCTCGAAACTCCAACGACGACGTCACGTTGCGAGGCTTTGATTAAGGAAAACTATGAAAACGCTTTCACGAATCAGCGGCCGCAATTCAGACTTATCGGGTCAGTGAAGCATTATGGGGCGATCAGAATATTTGATGCGATACCCGCAAAAACCCGGGGTGTGGTGCGGTTGAGGTGCTGCAGCGTGTGGAGATGTAGTTGTTGGATACCGTGATATGCGGAGCAATGCACGTAACAATACATATGACCTGCAATATCAGTGCCTTGGCGGGTAATTGTGGCTAAACGAAAGTGCAACCAAATGTTAGTATAGCCTAATGGCATACTGTGGAGATTGGAATTGCGTCCCGTGCTGAGACTGGAGGGCTCGCGATGCATAGACCGCGTCAGCATTTGAATATTCCTACTGAAATCGTTCGTACCGTCGTTGCGATCGCGGAGACAGGCAGCCTGTCGAAAGCCGGGGAGCGTCTCGGCCTCAGCCAGCCGGCGATCAGTTCGCAGGTCAAGCGCCTGCAAAGCCTGATTGGTGGCGCACTCTTCGTCAGAACCGCAAACGGCACCACGACCACCGAGCTCGGCAAGGTCGCCGTGCAGCAGGCGAGGCGCATCCTCGAAGCCAACGATCAACTGCTTCGGCTCGGCGGCAATCATGAAGGACCCCAGCCGTTGCGGCTGGGAATCAGCACGATGCTCGCGGAGGAATTCCTGAAGCTGCATCCCTCCGATGCACTCGCCGACGTTCTGCTGCACGCCGACATGTCACCGGCCGTCATCAGGGGGGTGATCGACGGCTACATCGACATCGCGTTCGTCTACAGCAACCCTTCGCAGGAGAACGAAGACGAGGTGACGATCGCCGCCGAAGCCGAGGAGCGGTCGGTGTGGGTGCGATCGCGCGATTTTGTGCTGCGGCCGGGCGCCCCGATCCCGATCCTGGCCTGGCCTGGTGACGACTGGATGATCCGGACGCTCACCAAGCACAACATCACGTACAAGATCGTGTTCAGGAGCCCGAACCACCAGCTGCGACTGGAAGCCGCCCGGGCCGGGTACGGCCTGACGGCGTGCCCCGAGCGGATGATCCCGTCCTCGCTGATCTCGGCGAAGGACTATTATCTTCCGGAGCTTCCGTTGCAGAAGCGCCTGCTGTGCGTTCGCCCTGGTCTCGAAGGCAGCCGCGCCACGGCGATGGTGCAGCGGTTGTCCAGCCTGTTCTTCAGCGGCGCGAAGCCGATGCGTCAGGTGAGCAACATGTAGCTGGTGCTGCCGCGGTCCGGCGGCACCGATCAATAGTGCGGTGGGCGTTCGTTGGCGGGGCCGGGCGCCTGGCGTTCGGCCTCCTGAAGCCGGTCGCGCAACTCGGCGATCTGGCGCGTCAGCGCGTCGATCTGCTTCCATTGTGCCGTGATGGTCTGGTTCAGCGTCTCGATGGCCTCGTCCTGATAGGTCAGGCGAACCTCCAGCGCATCGATCCGCTCGCTCAGCTTGGCCGTGTCATTCATGGACGGCAGCCTCGCAGGGGGTACTCTCGCGCTCCGCGTCGCTCGAACGCGCACCCGCACGCTCGCGCAGGCCGTGGCCGAGCGCGACACGCTCGTCGAACACAAAACAGTCGCCGCGCCAGCGGCTGTCCAGCTGCGGGGTTTCCTCGAGATATTTCAGAATGCCGCCCTTGAGGTGATAGACCTCGGCAAAACCTTGCGCGAGCAGATAGGCGCTGGCCTTCTCGCAGCGGATGCCGCCGGTGCAGAACATCGCAATCCTGCGGTGCTTGGCCGGATCGAGGTGCCGCGCCGCAAATTCCTTGAATTGTCCAAAGCTCGCGATCCTGGGATCCACCGCGCCTTCGAACGTGCCCATCGCGACCTCGAACGCGTTGCGGGTATCGAGCACCATGATGTCAGGCGCGGCGATCAGCTCGTTCCAGTCGGCGGCATCGACATAGGTGCCGACCTGCCGCGTCGGATCGACCGTGGTGTCGCCGAGCGTGACGATCTCCTTTTTCAGCCGCACCTTGAGCCGCTGGAATGGCATCTGCGCCGCTTCGGAGAACTTCAGCTCGAGATTGTCGAGGCGGCCGCCGAACAGCGCTCCGTGCCTGAGCTCCGCAACGAAGTCATCGATGCCTTGGTCGGTGCCGGCAATGGTGCCGTTGATGCCCTCATGGGCGAGCAGCACGCTGCCCTTGAGATCGAGCGCGGCGCAGAACGCGCGCAGCGGCTCGCGCAGCGCGCGGAAGTCCGGCAGCGCGGCGAACTGGTAGAAGGCGGCGACCTTGAAGGGCATCGCCGGGGTTTATCAGGCCGGCCAGGCCGGCGAAACCCGCAAAGCCATGCATTGTCGGGATAATTCCCCTGGCATGCCAGGCATTGCTCAGCCGGGGATGAGTGTGCCATGTACTTTGTACTCCCTTGGCATCATCCGCCGCAGCCGCATCAGACCATCACGATCAAGCGAGCACTCCGTTATGAGGAATTTCCATTTCGCCGGCCGTTCCACGGTCCACGCCCAGAACGCGATGGTGGCGACGTCGCATCCGGAAGCGGCGCTCGCGGCCATCGAGGTGATGCGCGAGGGCGGCACGGCCGCCGACGCGGCGGTTGCAGCCTGCGCGCTGCTCGGCGTCATCGAGCCGCAATCGACCGGCATCGGCGGCGACTGCTTCGCGCTGATCCAGCCGAGGGGGGAAGGCAAGATCACCGCCTATAACGGCAGCGGCCGGGCGCCGATGGCGGCGACCGCCGACTGGTATCTCGAGCGCAAGATCCATTCGGTGCCGCTGACCTCGGCACATGCGGTCAGCATTCCCGGCGCGGTCGATGCCTGGGACGTGATCCTGAAGGACCACGGCAAGTTCGGCTTCGACCGGCTGCTGCAGCCCGCGATCAAGGCCGCCGAAGAGGGCTACGTGGTCGCGCCGCGCATCGCCTT
Organism: Bradyrhizobium sp. 33ap4; assembly: GCF_032654765.1. Taxonomy (NCBI): domain Bacteria; kingdom Pseudomonadati; phylum Pseudomonadota; class Alphaproteobacteria; order Hyphomicrobiales; family Nitrobacteraceae; genus Bradyrhizobium; species Bradyrhizobium sp. 33ap4. Next base: position 225,934 of record NZ_JAUMTJ010000002.1, read on the forward strand.
CGACTGGAAGAACGGCTTCGAGAAGCTGAAGAACGGCACCAACACCGAGCGCTATCTGTTGCCGCACGGCAGGCCCGCGGTTGCCGGCGACGTGATCCGCCAGCCCGAGCTCGGCAAGACGCTGCGCGCGATCGCGCAAAAGGGCCGCGACGCCTTCTATAGCGGCGAGATCGCCGCCGACATGGTCGACACGCTGCGCGGCATCGGCGGCCTGCACACGCTCGAGGACTTCGCCGCGCACTCGACCGAGGCGACCTCGCCGATCGGCACGATGTACAAGGGCTACGACGTCTGGCAGTGCCCGCCGAACGGCCCCGGCATCACCATGCTGGTCATGCTCAACATCCTGTCGCGCTTCGACCTGACCAAGTTCAAGCCGCTCAGCATCGAGCGCTTCCATCTCGAGGCCGAGGCGGCACGCATCGCCTACATGATGCGCGAGCAGCATATCGGCGATCCCCAGCACGTGCATGTCGACGTTGCCGGCATCCTCGCCAGGGAATTCGCCGAAGAGCACATCAAGAACATCCGGATGGACCGGCTGCTCGAACTGCCGAACGTCGCGCCGCCGATGAATCCGTCGACGGTCTACATCACGGTGGTCGACAAGGATCGCAACGTCTGCTCGTTCATCAATTCGATCGCGCATTCGTTCGGCTCGGCGATCGTCTCCAACAAGACCGGCGTCCTGCTGCAGAACCGCGCCGGCGGCTTCCGCGTCCAGCCCGGACATCCGAATTGCATCGCACCGGGCAAGCGTCCGCTGCACACCATCATCCCGGCGCTGGTCACCAGGAACGGCCGCGCGCTGATGCCGTACGGCGTGATGGGCGGGCAGTACCAGCCGGTCGGCCAGACCCGTGTGCTGACCAACATGCTCGACTATGGCTGCGACATCCAGGAAGCCATCGATATGCCGCGCGGCCTGCACTACGAAGGCGTCTACCAGCTCGAGGACTCTGTGCCGGCGGAGATCGTCGAAGGCCTGAAGAAGATCGGTCACAAGACCACCAGCGTGGTCGCGCCGCTCGGCGGCGGGCAGGGCATCTGGATCGATTGGGACAAGGGGACGCTGACCGGCGGCTCCGATCCGCGCAAGGACGGCTGCGCGCTCGGCTACTGATTGTCGCGGCCGATCAGGGGCCGGCGGAAACAAGGTGTTGTCGCGGGGGGTGCTAGTCCTGCCCGACGGAAGCCCGTCACCGGCATCACCTACTCGTATCTGGCGGCGCAACTGATCGGTGATCTCATCGCGAGCGCGTCGTCGCCATTGCTCGGCGATTTTGCGCTGGACCGCGACGTCGGCACGGCCGGTCACTGAAAAATGGCTAGGGATTCGACCCGCACTGGGCTAGAGACGGCCGTCCTTCACGAGAGGTGCAAGATGCGATCTTCCCGACGCACGATCATCAAGACTGCATTCGCCGGCCTTGCGGCGGCAGTCTCCACGTCCGTTGTCAGCGGGACGGCAACGGCCCAAACTGCAGGAAAGCCCATGACCACAGCTTCAGGCCTCCAGATCATCGACAGCAAGGTCGGCACCGGCGCCTCGCCGAAGACCGGCCAGACCTGCGTCATGCACTATACCGGCTGGCTCTACGAGAACGGCCAGAAGGGCAAGAAATTCGACTCCTCCGTCGATCGCAACGAGCCGTTCGAGTTTCCGATCGGCCAGGGTCACGTGATCAAGGGCTGGGACGAGGGCGTCGCCACCATGAAGGTCGGCGGCAAGCGCACCCTGATCATCCCGCCGAACCTCGGCTACGGCGCGCGCGGCGCCGGCGGCGTGATCCCGCCGAACGCCACGCTGTTGTTCGACGTCGAACTGCTTGGCGTCAAATAAGCCGATGGGCGTCAAGTAACCGGCCCACAGCAACAGGGGCGCAGCGATGAAGATTTCGATCCTCGACGATTATTTCGACACGCTGCGCACCCTCGATTGCTACCGCAAGCTCGACGGGTATGACGTCAAGATCTGGAACGATCATGTCCAGGACGTCGATGCGCTCGCCGAACGGCTGCGCGATACCGAAGCGCTGGTCCTGATCCGCGAGCGAACCCAGATCCGCACGCCGCTGCTCGAACGTCTGCCGAAGCTGAAGCTGATCAGCCAGCGCAGCGTCTATCCGCATATCGACATCGACACCTGCACGCGGCTTGGCATCATCGTGTCGTCGAGCCAGCATGCCGATACGCCGTCCTACGCCACCGCCGAGTTCACCTGGGGCATCATCCTTGCGGCGATGCGCGCGATCCCGCAACAGATGGCGGCGCTCAAGGCCGGCAAGTGGCAGATCGGCGTTGGCCATACGCTGCGCGGCAAGACGCTCGGCATCTATGGCTATGGTCGCATCGGCGCCGTGGTCGCGGGCTATGGCAAGGCGTTCGGCATGAACGTGCTGGTCTGGGCGCGCGAGCCGGCGATGGCGAAGGCGCGTGCCGACGGCTATGAGACATCAGCCAGCAAGGCGGATTTCTTCGCCCGCTGCGACGTGCTGTCGCTGCATATGCGGCTGGTCGACGCGACGCGCGGCATCGTCAAGGCGGAAGACCTCGCGCGGATGAAGCAGACCGCGCTGATCGTCAACACCAGCCGCGCGCCGCTGATCGAGCCCGGCGCGCTGGTCAACGCGTTGCGTGCCGGCCGGCCAGGCATGGCCGCGATCGACGTCTACGAGAAGGAGCCGCTGCGCGACACGGCGGACCCGCTGCTCAACATGGACAATGTGGTCTGCACGCCGCATCTCGGCTACGTCTCGCGCGACGAGTACGAAATCCAGTTCACCGACATCTTCGACCAGATATTGGCCTACGCGGCCGGCACGCCGACCAATGTCGTGAACCCGGATGTTCTGGCACATCCGGATGTGCTGGCACATCCGCGCCCGCGCGGCTGAGCAGCGTCGTTCATGCTCGATCGGCCGGCCTGATGGGGCGGCCGTGTCATCTCTCGTTCAGCGAGGCCAGTGAGCCGCTGAGGTCACCCTGCCGACAATCCTCTTGATGCCGCCGAGTGCCTTCTGTCCCTTGCCCTTGGCTTCCAGGATCGCGCCTCGGCCCTGCATCGCCGGAGAGCCGGTGACCTTGCCAAGACGCCGCTTGAACCTGCCGATCGCCTCGTTGGCCGTGCCCTTGATCCTATCGGTCGCGCTACCCATGAAATTACTCCTTCGGAATACGCTGAGGTAACGCGCCGGAACATGGCGATGTTCCGATTCGGCGAGGTTCCGATTTTCCGCTCGCCTGCGCGGCTGCTTTTCGCTAGCGTTCCACGCACGAAATCAGGCCAACGAAAGCAAGAATGATGAGCGGTTCCCACGATCACACCCATTCCCACGACCATCACCATCACGACGACGAGCGCTGGAAGCACGACGGCGTCCGCGTGATTCCCGGCAACCAGCTCGATCCGAATGTGCCGTCGACCGCCGGCATGGACCGCAAGGCCGCGATCAATTTTGCCCGGGTCGGGGCGCAGAAATTGTGGGCAGGCACCGTCAGCATCAAGCCGGATGCCAAGACCGGCGCGCATCATCACGGCCATCTCGAAAGCATCATCTATGTCGTCAAGGGCAAGGCGCGGATGCGCTGGGGCGAGAAGCTGCAGTTCACCGCCGAGGCCGGCCCCGGCGATTTCATCTTCGTGCCGCCCTACGTGCCGCATCAGGAGATCAATGCCAGCCGCGACGAGGTGCTGGAATGCGTGCTGGTGCGCTCCGACGGCGAGGCGGTTGCGATCAATCTCGACATCGAGCCGATCGAGAAGCCGGAGACCGTGCTGTGGGTCGACCCGGTGCACCGCCATCCCGACGAGAAGAAATAGCGCGCGGCGCCGCTATGCTGTCATTCCGGGGCTCGCGAAGCGAGAACCCGGAATCTCGAGGTTCCGGGTTCGCGCTATGCGCGCCCCGGAACGACATCCCGGGAAGGGCTGAGATACCAGGGAGGCCAGCATGACGCTCGTGCGTTACGAGAGCGCCGACCACGTCGCGACCATCACGATGGACCGCGTCTCCTCGCACAACGCGCTCAACAACGCGCTGTGCGACGAGTTGCAGCAAGCCTGGCGGCGCTTTCGCGACAGCGATGACCGCGTCGCGGTGCTGGCGTCGGCCGAGGAGAAGTACTTCTGCGTCGGCGCCGACGTCAGGGATTTTCCCGCCAATATGTGGCAGGCGGTGCCCGGGCTCGGTGTCGAGCTCGACAAGCCAGTGATCGCGGCGACGTCGGGCTGGGTGGTGGGCGGCGGCTTCGTTCTGGTGCAGATGGCCGACATCTGCGTCGCCTCGGAGACGACGCGGTTCGTCTATCCGGAAGCCAAGATCGGCACCACCGGCGGCGGCGTCTCCTCGGTGCTGGCCCGCATGCCGCACAAGATCGCGATGGAGTTCCTGCTCGTCGGCGAGGAGCTGTCGGCCGAGCGGGCCTACCAGATCGGCTTCGTCAACCGCATCACGCCACCGGGGCAGCACCTTGCGGCGGCGCAGGAGCTGGCGGCCAAGATCGCGGGCAACGCGCCGCTGGTGGTGCAGGCGCTCAAGAAGCTCGCGCGTGACGCGATGCCGAAGGGGCCGCTGGAGACGGTCGCCGAGGTGCGCCGGCAACTCGACGCCATCAAGGACAGCGACGACCTCAAGGAAGGCGCCAGGGCGTTCAGCGAGAAGCGCAAGCCGAGATTTACGGGACGATGACCTTCTCCGTCATTGCGAGGAGCTCGCGACAAAATTGCAAGCAATTTTGCGCTGAAGCGACGAAGCAATCCATCTGTCCCTGAGCGGAGATATGGATTGCTTCGCTGCGCTCGCAATGACGGGGCCTAACCCCTACGCAAACACCCGGTGATCGATCACACCGTTCGGCACCACATAGCCGTAACGCGTGTTCGACGGCTCTACGCCAGCCTTCTCATACTGCGCCTTCATCATCGCAAATCGATCGCCCTTGAGGTCGAGCATCGCGCGCTTCGGCTGGATGTTGTAGAGCCGGGCGTTGTTGTCGCCGAAGATCGCCGTCTTGACCGGCCCGTCGGCGGGGCCGAGCGGTGCATAGCCGAACTTCTTCTGCATCATCTCGGGGATCTCCAGCCGCCGCAGGCCCTCGATCTGCCATTGCGGCGCGCCGGTCCACAGCGCATCGGTACCCCAGCAGATGTGGTCGACGCCGAGCCCCTTGATCAAGGTACCCATCAGCGCGGCGCAGACATTGGGCTCGGCGACCAGCGTGGTCGCGAACAATTGCCCGACGTCGCCATAGACATTGTCGACGCCATACTGCGCCGGGATGTCGGCGAGATCCGAGGTCCAGGCGATGCGGCCGGTGCGCTCGAACTCGGCGAGCGCGACCTTCGGATCGCCGCCGACATGGCGATAGGCCGAGTGGTAGATGATGAAGTTGAGCTGCGGCCAGTCCTTGGCGGCCTTTCCGACATCGGCAACGTCGGCGAAGCCGCGCAGATTCGGATACTGCTTCTCGATCCCGGGCGGAAACAGTCCCTTGTGGACGCAGACGTTCTTGATGCCCGCCTTCACCATCTTCTCATAACCCTTGTAGGCGACTTTCTCGTCGTCCAGCCGCCAGGGGTAGCGGCTGATCTCCTTGTGGGTGTTGTCGCCGATCGTGTAGCCCTTGCAGGATTCCGGCTTCAGCGCCAATGCGGCGTCGAGCTTGTCGAGCCAGCCGGGCTGCCCGGGCGTGAAGATGGCGTGGCAGAACACGCGCCGCGAGCCGGCCTCGTCGTTCATTTTCTTGCGCGCGTCGGCCATCTGCTCGTTGGTCAGGAACCAGTCCTGCTCGATATCCGACGGCGCCGAGGAGATCAGCGCGATCTTGGTGTCGGAATCGAGAAACATCTCCTTCTTGTAGTTGTTGAACTTGAGATCCTCGATGGTCTGCTCGTGATCGTTGAGCTCCTTGTTCCAGCCGGCCTTGCCGACCGCCTTGCGCATTTCCACAAAACCCATGATGCGGGTGTCGTCGCGCAGGAAATGCGTGTGCATGTCCATGATGAACTGGTCTTTGAGGGAGTTGGCGCGCTCCTGCGCCATTGCGGGTGTCGCGGCCTCCGCCGGCGTCACGGCGAACAGCTCCCCGTAGACCTGGTTCATCGCGACGAAGGAGGCGGCCATGCCGGCCGCGGTCTGGAAGAATCTGCGGCGGTCGAGGCCCTGCTTGCCGCCGAGATCGTCGGCCATCGCGACCAGCCGCGCCTCGACCTCGCGCTGCCGTTCATTCTGCGGGTCGGGATAGAATTCGTCGCTGGAGACGATCTGGGTCGGGATCGGCGTCTGGTGCTGGCACAGTTCGGAGGGCATCAAGGCGGCAAGTTCATCGTCGGTGAGATTGCTGCTCATTCTTCGCTCCCACTTCTCGCCGGATTTTTCCGGTCGGATCGCCGCGGAGACTAGGACCAAGTCCGCCCGTCGTCCGCGCCGTTTGCCGGAAAACGCATTCACAAAATCGTGCATCGGATTGGCGGAGGCGAGATGCGCCCGTCGCGCAACCGGACATGCCCGCTGCTATGCTCGATCGCGCCGGATCGGACGAAGAAATCCGGAAGGGAGCGAACCATGATGTCATCTGACCATTCGCGGCGCAGCATGATCAAAGGCATCGGCATTGCAACGGCCGCCGGCGTGTTCGGCGCAGCGTCGGCACAGGCAGTGCCCGCGGTTCCTGTCGAAGGAGAAATATGGAGCAACGAATACTGGGCGAAGAAGGATGACATCCCCTTGTGGATGTTCCGCAAGCGGATCGGTGCGCCGAAGCCGGGCGAGCCGGCGCGGCCGGTGGTGTTCTTCGTCCACGGCTCGTCGGTGACATCACGGGTGTTCGACCTCACGGTGCCGGGCAAGGGCGAGTATTCGCTGCTGAACACATTTGCCCGCTACGGCTTCGATTGCTGGACCATGGACCACGAGAACTACGGCAAGTCCGGCCGCACGTCGGGCAATGCGGATATTGCAAGCGGCGTCGAGGATCTGAAGGCCGCGGTCGAGGTGATCGCGCGCGAGACCGGGCAGGGGCGATATCACTTCGTCGGCGAATCCTCGGGCGCGCTGCGGGCCGGCGCATTCGCGATGGCCGCGCCCGAGCGCATCGACCGGCTGGTGTTCGCCGCCTTCACCTACAAGGGCGAGGGCTCGCCGACGCTGGCAAAGCGCGCCGAGCAACTCGCCTATTACCGCAGTCACAACATGCGCAAGCGCGACCGCGACATGATCCGCTCGATCGCGACCCGCGACAGGCCCGGCACGTCGGACCCCGCCGTGGTCGAGCTGCTGGCCGATGTCGAGATGCAGTTCGGCGACCAGATCCCGACCGGCACCTATCTCGACATGACCGCCAATTTGCCGGTGGTGCATCCGGAGAAGGTGCTGGCGCCGGTGCTGCTGGTCCGCGGCGAATATGACGGCATCGCCGCGGTTCCGGACCTCGAGGAGTTCTTCAACAAGCTGCCGAACGGCGATCGGCAGTTCATCATCCTGCCCGGCACCGCCCATTCGGTGGCGCTTGCCACCAATCGGGAGCTGTTCTGGCATGTGACGCGGGCATTCCTGACCATGCCGACACCGATTGTGACCTGACGTCACCCTGCGGCAGGACGCCGCAAGAAAAATCGGCGCGGTGATGTCGGGACGCGGCGAGGCGGTTCGTCCTCGGGGCACAACCCGCGAAAAGGAGCGCCTTTCATGGCCAAGCCGACAATGATCTTCGTCAACCTGCCGGTCAGCAATCTCGCCCACGCGACCGCCTTCTATGAGGCGATCGGCGCGACCAAGAACGCGCAATTTTCCGACCACACCGCCTCCTGCATGGTGATCTCAGACACGATTCACGTCATGCTGCTGACGCACGACAAGTTCCGCGAATTCACCCCGAAGAAAATTGCCGACACCAAAACCACGAGCGAAGTGCTGATCTGCCTGTCCGCCGACAGCCGCGACGCGGTCGACGGCTACGTCGCCAAGGCGAAGGGCGCGGGCGGCAGCGCCGATCCGTCGCCGCAGCAGGATTACGGCTTCATGTACGGCCGCAGCTTCGAAGATCCCGATGGTCACATCTGGGAAGTGATGTGGATGGACGTCGAGGCGGCGATGAAGGCGCAGTCCGCCGCGGCGACCGCCTGATCGCATCCCGTCATCACGAGGAGCTCAGCATGTCCAAGGTATCTCCCTGCCTGTGGTTCAACGGCGAGGCCGAGGAGGCCGCGAACTTCTACGTCTCGCTGCTGCCCGGTTCGCGGATCGAGACCGTCCAGAAGAATGTCATCGACAGCCCCGGCGGAAAGGCCGGCACGGTGCTGCTGGTCGAATTCACGCTCGCCGGTCAGCGCTTCATGGCGCTGAACGGCGGGATGAGGATGGAGCATACCCACGCGGTCTCGTTCGCGATCGACTGTGTCGACCAGGCCGAGGTCGATCGCCTGTGGGACGCGTTGCTCGCGGCCGGCGGCACCGCCGAGCAGTGTGGCTGGCTGCGCGATCGCTATGGCATCGCATGGCAGATCGTGCCGGCGGCGGTCCGCCAATATCTCGGCGGGTCCGACGCCGGCGGCGCTGCGCGCGTGATGCAGGCCGTGCTCGGGATGATCAAGCTCGATATCGAAGGTCTGCGCCAGGCCTATGAGGGCGACGCGGCGGCGTAAGGCAGGGCTTCGCTGGCACCGCCCGGCTCGCCGCCTTCGCTAAAGCTTCGGCGAGCCAGGGATTCGTGGCCTCGTCGAAGCCTTGGCGTAGACGGGACCGGGCGATCCAGCATTCCAGAGATTTCGGTGCTCGGCCGACAGGCCGCGGCGTACTCGATGCCCGCATGAAGCGGGGCATGACAGTATGGGCATCGATGGTTCCGTCACATGACCGTGGCGACGGATCGCGGATGCAGCTGATATCGTATATTTGTCACAAGCTGTGTTCCCCTCGCACCATGCTTGCCCTTTGAACACCGTATCCAAATCTCCTTCTGTTCCGCGACGTCCCGCCGCGCGCACGGCGATCGTCGCAGCAATCGTCTTCATCGTCGCCCATGTCGTGCTGCTGCTCGGGATCACGGCGCCGGACAAGCTCTATTTCGACGAGGTGCATTACGTGCCGGCGGCGCGGCAGATGCTGCTGCCGGTGCGCGAGGCCCCGATCCTCAACCCGATGCATCCGCCGCTCGCCAAGGAGATCATCGCCCTCTCGATCAACGCATTCGGCGATGGGCCGCTCGGATGGCGCTATCCCGCGGCGCTGTTCGGTGCGCTGGCGCTGGTCGGCGTCTATCTCGGCGGGCTTGCGCTGTTCGCGTCCCAGCAACGCGCGATCGCTGCCGTGCTGCTCGCCTTCTTCAACCAGATGCTGTTCGTGCAGTCGCGGATCGCGATGCTGGATATCTTCGCGCTCGCCTTCGGCCTGTTCGCGATCGCGGCGTTCGTCCGCGGCTTCAGGCAACAGCAGCCGCAATCCGCCTTTGCGCTGGCGGGGCTCTTCGCGGGGTTTGCCAGTGCCTGCAAATGGAGCGGGCTGTTCGTGCTCGCGACCTGCATCGCGATCGTCGTTGCGATCCGCCTGATGCAGGGCTGGCGCACGCGCTTTGCCGACGGCAATGCGGAGGATTGGTACCGGCCGGAGCTGTGGCCGGATTTTCGTCTTCCTCACTTCATCGTCTGTTTCGTGCTGATCCCGGCGGCCGTCTATCTCGCGACCTTCGTGCCGCTCTACGGTCTCTCGTTCACGGATATCATGGAGGCGCAGCGCCGCATCTTTGCCGACAACACCACGACCGCCACCGCGGGCCACACCTATATGAGCTCATGGCCGTCCTGGCCGTTCCTGGTGCGCCCGGTCTGGTACCTGTTCGAGAAGGTCGGCGATGACAGGTTTGCCGCCATCGTGCTCCTCGGCAACCCGCTGGTGCTTTGGCCGGCATTGATCGCGCTGATCATTGCGCTGCGCGACTGGATCGTCGGGCGTGGCCGTGATGCATTTCTCGTGCTGGCGTTCTACCTTGGCCCGTATCTCGCCTGGGCGCTGCTGCCGCGCACGCTCGGTTTCATTTATTACTATCTCCCCGCGGCGACCACCGCGAGCTTCGTGCTGGTCTACGCCTTGACGCGCAAGGGTGCGCCGCGCTGGCTGCTGTGGGCGTTCGTTGCGGTTGGATGCGCAGGGTTTGTTGCGATGCTGCCGGTCACGGCCGCTGTCATCGAGACGTCGATGGCGACGTTCAACCGCCTGATGCTGTTTCAGGGCTGGATATGACGGTCTTTGAAGCAAAGTGATCCGCCTGCCGGGCATGGCAGGCGGATCGAGGCTGCGGGAGATTACTGCGAGGCGGTCTTGGTATCCATGTTGACGACCTGCACGCGGCGATTGGTCGGGTCCATCGGCGCGCTCGGGTCCTTCGGCCGGGTCTTGCCGTAGCCGACCGTCACGAGATCCGAGCCGTTCAGGCCGTAATGCTCGACCAGATATTTCTTGATGGTGTCGGCGCGGCGCTCCGACAGGTCCTGGTTATAGGCCTCGCCGCCGATCGCGTCGGTGTGGCCGGCAACGACGAAGGTCGAGCCCTTCATGCTGGCATCGGACAGTGCCTTGCCGAGTTCGTGCACCGCCTGGGTCGAACCCTTGCTGATGTCGGCGGAGTTGTAGTCGAAGTGGATCTCCAGATCGATCTTCGGCTTGTTCGCCGCGATGTCAGCGATCTCCTGGCGTTCAACGCGCGACAACGAACGGGTCCGCCGGTTGCGGACGGTGTTGAGGAAGCTTGCCTCCTTGGCGGAAGCCGCGAGGTCGACCTGCGTGCCGGCGGAAAGGCCGCGGGTGGCCGACTTCGGCTTCAGCGCATTGAGAATCTGTGCGGCCGGAACGGCCTCGCTGCCGGCCAGTGCGACGCCCGCCGTCATCGACAGCGCGGCGCCGATCGTCAGAAAAGACAAGGAAAAAGAGCGGGTCATGGTTTTCGTCCTCAAATGTCGGGCTAGCCAATCCGGCTTGCTGTCGTTTTGATGCTGGGAGGATAGGACCGGTTCAAAGCCCGGAATGTGATCTGGGTCACGGTCGGGTGTGCCGCCCTGCCTTGCGCCGGACAGGGCAGGCGGGAGAGCGAGGACATCATGGCCCACGTCAATCGTGTCCTCCGCTCGATCAATGACGAAGCTGCCTCGCGCTGCGTCGATATCTTCCTTCGCCCGGACGGCAGCATCGGCTTCGAGGAATATCGGCGGGACGTCGAAGATGGCCGTGGCTGGTTTCCGGTCGGCGGTCATTCGTCTCGCATCTTCCATGGAGAAAGCGCCGCGCTCGCGGCGGCGATCGGGGACGTTCCGTGGTTGCGGCGGGTCGTCGGATCGACGTAGCCGTTCCGAATGATGCGGAGCTGATTTCCGCCGCGCGGCTCTCCACAGCTGCGCGAATCTCACTACATTGCTGGGGCAATGTCCCGCGCCGCCGAACCCCTTTCGTTGAACAATGCTGTGGCCCGCCATATCTGGCTGCGCGCGCAGCGGCTCGATACCCAGGTGCCGTTCGGCGAGGGGGCGTCAGCGGTGGCGGCCGCCGTCGATCATCTCGGCTATGTGCAGATCGACACCATCAACGTGATCGAGCGCTGCCATCACCACATCCTGTTCAGCCGCATTCCGGACTACCGCCGCGCCGACCTCAAGCAGGCGCAGAGCCGGGACAAGAGCGTGTTCGAGTACTGGACGCACGCGCTGTCCTACATTCCGTCCAAGGACATCGGCTTCTTCCTGCCGGCGATGAAGGCGCACAAGCGCGAGGGCCACAAATGGTTCTCGTCGGTGACCCCGGCGGATACGCGCAAGGTGCTGCGGCTGCTTCGTGCCGGTCCGCTGACGATCCGCGACATCGATGACGACGTGCTGACCGAGAAGGAGCATCTCTGGCAGAGCCGCAAGCCCTCCAAGCGCGCGCTGCAGCTCGCCTTCTACGGCGGCGTGGTCACGATCAGCGAGCGCGCAGGCATGCTGAAGACCTATGAGTTGATGACCCGGCACTTCGGCTGGGACAAGCCGCCGAAGCCGGCCCCGGCCTCGGCCCGGACGGCCTATCTGCTCGACCGCGCGCTGCGCTCACAGGGCATCGTCAGCCTGGATTCGATCTGCCATCTCGACGCGCCGAGCAAGAAGGCGGTGCGCGGCCTGATCGAGGCGAGGGTGCGCCGCAAGGAGCTGGTGCGGATCGCGCTCGATGGCGCCGGCAAGCAGGAGCATTGGGCGCGGCCCGAGGTGCTGGACGCGACCGGCGAGGGTGATCCCACCCTGGTCCACATCCTCTCGCCGTTCGATCCGCTGATCATCCAGCGCAAGCGCACCGAGCTGTTCTTCAGCTATGGCCACCGTTTCGAGGCCTATGTGCCGAAGGAGAAGCGCCTGTTCGGCTATTTCGCGCTGCCGGTGCTGGTCGGCGACGACATCGTCGCCGCCCTCGACCTCAAGACCGACCGGCAGAACAAGAAGCTCCTGATGCAGAAATGGAGCTGGGTCGGCACCGGCAAGAAGCAGGCGGCGCGCAAGGAGCTGAAGCGGCGCATCGAGGAAGAGCTCGACCGCTTCGAGCGCTTCCAGCTCGCTGAATAGGGCTGGCTCTCCGTCATTGCGAGCCAACGCGTCGCGCGAACGCGCGCCCGATGGCTCGCAATGACGCCGTGCACGAAACGCACAGGGTTCCCGTTTGCGCTGTGAGCTATGAGTTTTTGCCATTGCTCAATGCGGGGCCAGCCAATAATCCTCACGGCAAGCAACACCCGGGGAAAGCTCATGAGCCAGACAGCAACCATCGCGCCCGATCGCGGCGCCCGCAGCGAGATCGAGACGTCGACGATCCGCGCGATCTCCTGGCGGCTGATCCCGTTCCTGATCCTGGCCTACTTCTTCTCCTATCTCGACCGCGTCAATCTCGGTTTCGCTGCGCTCACCATGAACAGCGAGTTGAAGTTCTCGCCGGTGGTGTTCTCGTTCGGCGCCGGCATCTTCTTCATCGGCTATTTCATCTTCGAGGTGCCGAGCAATCTGGCGCTGGAGCGGTTCGGCGCCAGCAAGTGGATCGCCCGCATCATGGTGAGTTGGGGCATCCTCTCGGCGTTGATGGCGGCGGTCTATGACGAGCACAGCTTCTACGCGCTGCGCTTCTTCCTCGGCGTCGCCGAGGCCGGCTTCTTCCCCGGCATCATCCTCTATCTGACCTACTGGTATCCGGCCGAGTATCGTGCGCGCTTCCTCGCCGCCTTCGCGCTCGCGGTGCCGATTTCGACCGTGATCGGCGCGCCGATCTCCGGCCTGTTGCTCGGCCTCGACGGCGTGATGGGCTTGAAGGGCTGGCAGTGGCTGTTCGTCATCGAGGGCATTCCCTCGGTGCTGCTCGGCATCGTCACCTGGTTCTATCTGACCGACCGGCCGGAGAAGGCCGAGTGGCTCTCGGCCGAGCAGAAGGCGTGGCTCAAGGCGAAGCTCGACGCCGAGGTCGCGGCCAAGCAGGCGGCGAAGCATTTCACGCTGGGCGAGGCGCTGTCCTCGCCCAAGGTGCTGGCGCTCAGCGCGATCTATTTCGGTTTCGTCGCCTCGCTCTACGGCATGCAGTTCTGGCTGCCGCAGATCGTCAAGGCGTTCGGTCTCACCAACGCGCAGACCGGCTTCGTCACCGCGATCCCGTACGCATTCGGCACCGTCGCGATGATCCTGTGGGCGCGCCGTTCCGATGCCACCCGCGAGCGCGTATTCCATGTCGGCGCGCCGCTGCTGCTGACCGCGCTGGCCCTCGCCGTCTCCAGCTACATCACCGATCCGGTCATGACGATGGTGGTGCTGACGGTCGCCGCGATCGGCGTGTTCTGCACCTTCGCGGTGTTCTGGACGCTGCCGACCGCCTGGCTCTCCGGTACTGCCGCGGCCGGCGCGATCGCGCTGATCAACTCGATCGGCAACCTCGCCGGTTTCGGCGGGCCCTATCTGATCGGCTGGGTCAAGGAGGCCACCGGCAGCACGTCGACCGGCCTGCTGGTGCTGTCGCTGTTGCCGCTCGCCGCGGGCCTGCTGGTTTTCCTCGGTAGCCATGAGACCAAGACCGAGTTCGCCGGCGCGAAGTAGCTCGCCCTCAAATCACGTGTTCCCGTAGCCCGGATGGAGCGCAGCGCAATCCGGGGAGCCGCCACCGGTGATGTCCCGGATTTCGCTCCGCTTCATCCGGGCTACACATTTTCCGATCTCTGCACCCGCCAAATCCGACCCCGCTCACGAATTGGTTATCACTGACGAATATTGACATTTATCAGTGATAAATCGATACTCTTCATCATTCGTCAGCCCGATGGAGATTTCAGATGTTCGTTCGTTCCGTTTTCTCGAGCTATTACAGGCTCTTGACGGGAGCATCATTGGCTTTTGCGGTGTTCGCGCTGACCGGCTGCAATGAAAAGGCGGCTGAAAACGCCGATCCGGGGCGCCCCGTTCTGGTGGCGACCGTCCATTATGAAGCTGAAACCCCTGAGCGCGGCTTTGTCGGCACCATCAAGCCCCGTATCGAAGCCGATATGGGCTTTCGGGTCGCCGGCAAGGTGGCCAAGCGGCTGGTCGAGGTCGGACAGACAGTCGACGTCGACCAGCCCTTGGCCACCCTCGACGAGGTCGACCTGAAGCTGCAGGCCGAGCAGGCCGAGGCCGAATTCCGCGCCGCCACCGGCGTCTTAGCACAGGCCGCGGCCGCCGAGCAGCGCGCCAAGGATCTGAAGGCCAAGGGCTGGACCACCGATGCGGCGCTCGATTCCGCCAAGGCCGCCGGCGACGAGGCCCGCGCGCGGCTGAACCGTGCCGAGCGCTCGGTCGAGCTGACCAGGAATTCCCTCTCTTATGCAACGCTGGTGGCCGACACCCGGGGTGTCGTCACAGCGACCATGATCGAGCCCGGCCAGGTGGTTGCCGCGGGCCAGGCTTCGATCCGTGTCGCCCGACTTGGCGAGAAGGAAGCTGTCGTCGCGATCCCAGAGACGCTTCTTGCTCGTGCCAGGTCGGGCGTAGCCACGGTGACGCTGTGGTCGGACGCCAAGAAGAGCTATGCCGCCAGGCTGCGCGAGGTCGCGCCGCAGGCCGATCCCGCCACCCGCACCTATCTCGCAAAATTCTCGCTGCCGGACGCCGACGAGGCGGTTTCGCTCGGCATGACCGCGACGCTGACGCTGGCCGACAAGGCGAGCGAGCGCGTCGCCAAGTTGCCGCTGTCGGCGCTGTACAGCCAGGGCGGCGATCCCTCGCTCTACATCGTCGACGACAAGGGCGACATCGCGCTGAAGCCGGTCAAGGTGAAGGCCTATGAGAGCAACAACGTCGTCATCTCCGGCGGCGTCGACGATGGCGCCAAGGTGGTCGCCCTCGGTGTGCAGAAACTCGATCCGAGCCAGAAGGTGCGGGTCGTGTCGTCGCTGTCGTTCTAACCCTCGCATAGCAGCGGAAACGGTTCTGGGACTGGTCTAGAACTTGGAGAGTTCGATGAAGCGCTTCAACCTTTCAGCCTGGGCGGTCAGCCATCCGACGCTGGTCCTGTTCCTGATGATCATCCTCGCCGCCGCCGGCTTCTTCTCCTATGAGAAGCTCGGCCGCGCCGAGGATCCGTTCTTCACCGTCAAGGTGGTGAACGTCTCGGTGATGTGGCCGGGCGCGACCTCGCAGGAAATGCAGATGCAGGTCGCCGATCCGATCGAGAAGAAACTGCAGGAGCTGCCGTTCTTCGACAAGGTGCAGACCTATTCCAAGCCGGGCTTCACGGCGATGCAGGTCTCCTTCAAGGATTCGACCTCGCCGAAGGACGTGCCCTATCTCTTCTATCTCCTGCGCAAGAAGCTGGTCGATGTGCAGGGCGAGCTGCCCTCCGGCATCCTCGGTCCCGTCGTCAACGACGAATTCTCCGACGTCGATTCGATTCTCTATATGATGACCGGCGACGGCGCCAATTATGCGCAGCTCAAGAAGGTCGCGGAGGGTTTTCGCCAGCGCCTGCTGAAGGTGCCGGGCGTCACCAAGATCGATCTCTACGGCACCCAGGACGAGCGTATTTTCGTCGAGTTCTCGCATGCCAAGCTGGCGACGCTCGGCATCACGCCGCAGGCGCTGTTCGACTCGCTCGCCAAGCAGAATAACGTCACCCCGGCCGGTACCGTCGAGAGCTCGTCGCAGCGCGTGCCGCTGCGCGTCACCGGCGCGCTTGACGGCGTCAAGGCGGTTGCTGAGACGCCGGTCGAGAGCAACGGCCGCGTGTTCCGCCTCGGCGATATCGCGACCGTCAGCCACGGCTATGTCGATCCGCCGAGCTTCAAGGTGCGTCAGGAAGGCAAGCCGGCGCTCGGTATCGGCGTCGTCACCGCCAAGGGCGCCAACATCCTAGAGCTCGGCAAGGAGGTCCAGAAGGCGACCGCCGAGTTCCTGAAGGCGGTGCCGCAGGGCGTCGATATCCAGCAGATCGCCGACCAGCCCAGGGTGGTCGAGCACGCCGTCGGCGAGTTCGTGCACTCCTTCGTCGAGGCGCTCGCGATCGTGCTGTTCGTCTCCTTTGTCGCGCTCGGCTGGCGCACCGGCATCGTGGTCGCGCTGTCGGTGCCGCTGGTGCTCGGCATCGTCTTCATCGTGATGAACGCAATGTCGCTCGACCTGCACCGCATCACGCTCGGCGCGCTGATCATTGCGCTCGGCCTTTTGGTCGACGACGCCATTATCGCGGTCGAGATGATGGTGGTGAAGATGGAGCAGGGCTGGGACCGCATGAAGGCGGCGTCCTTTGCCTGGGAATCCACCGCGTTTCCGATGCTCACGGGGACGCTGGTCACGGCCGCTGGCTTCCTCCCCATCGGCTTTGCCAATTCGGCGGTCGGCGAATATGCCGGCGGCATCTTCTGGATCGTGGCGATCTCGCTGGTCGCGTCCTGGTTCGTCGCGGTGATCTTCACGCCCTATATCGGCGTCAAGCTGTTGCCCAACATCAAGGTGCACCAGAACCACGATCCGCACGCGATATATGAGACGCGGATGTATCGCGGCCTGCGCAGCGTGGTGCAGTGGTGCGTCGATCACCGCATCAAGGTGGTGGCGGCGACCGTCGGCGTCTTCGTTGCCTCCATCGTTGCGTTCGGCCACGTCCAGCAGCAGTTCTTCCCGCTGTCGGAGCGGCCCGAGCTGTTCCTGCAGCTGCGTCTGCCCGAGGGCACCGCCTTCAACGTCACCGAGAAGGCGGTGAAGCAGGCCGAAGGGCTGCTGAAGGGCGATGACGACATCCAGACCTACACCGCCTATGTCGGCCAGGGCTCGCCGCGCTTCTGGCTCGGCCTCAACCCGCAGCTGCCGAACGAGGCCTTTGCCGAGATCGTGATCCTCGCCAAGAACGTCGAGGCGCGCGAGCGCGTCAAGGCCAAGATCGAGCAGGCTGCCGCCGACGGCGCTTTGAACGAGGCGCGGGTCCGGGTCGACCGCTTCAATTTCGGTCCGCCGGTCGGCTTCCCGGTCCAGTTCCGCGTGATCGGCCCCGATGCCAACAAGGTGCGCGACATCGCCTACCAGGTGCGCGACGTCATGCGCCAGAACAAGAACGTCAAGGACGTCCAGCTCGACTGGAACGAGCAGTCGCCCTACCTGAAGCTCGCCGTCGACCAGGATCGGGCGCGTGCGCTCGGCCTGACCCCGCAGGACGTCTCGCAGGCGCTGGCGATGCTGATCTCGGGCGCGCCGGTCACCACGATCCGCGACGGCATCGAGAAGGTCGGCGTGGTCGCCCGCGCGGTGCCGTCCGAGCGGCTCGATCTCGGCCGCGTCGGCGATCTCACCATCACCACGCGCAACGGCGTCGCCGTCCCGCTGCAGCAGATTGCCAAGATCGAATATGCGCATGAGGAGCCGATCCTGTGGCGGCGCAACCGCGACATGGCGATCACCGTGCGCTCCGACGTCGTCGACGGCGTGCAGGCGCCCGACGTCACCAACCAGATCTCGCCGAAGCTGAAGGACATCCAGGCCCATCTCGAGCCAGCCTACCGGATCGAGCCGGGCGGGGCGTTCGAGGAATCCGCCAAGGGCAATGCGTCGATCTTCATCCTCTTCCCCGTGATGGTGATGGTGATGCTGACGCTGCTGATGATCCAGCTGCAGAGCTTCTCGCGCCTGTTCCTGGTGTTCCTGACCGCGCCGCTCGGCATCGTCGGCGCCTCGCTGGGGCTCAACGTCGCCAACCAGCCGTTCGGCTTCGTGGCGCTGCTCGGCCTGATCGCGCTCGCCGGCATGATCATGCGCAACGCCGTGATCCTGGTCGACCAGATCGAGAGCGACGTGGCGTCCGGCCTGACCCGGCGCGAGGCGATCGTCGAAGCCACCGTCCGGCGCGCCCGGCCGGTGGTGCTGACGGCCCTGGCCGCCATCCTCGCTATGATCCCGCTGTCGCGCTCGGCGTTCTGGGGCCCGATGGCGATCACCATCATGGGCGGTTTGTTTGTTGCGACTTTCCTGACCTTGCTGTATCTGCCGGGCCTTTACGCCCTCTGGTTCCGCAAGACCCTCGAGGAAAGCGGCTCCGAGCAAACCAATACTGCGCCGCAGCATGCCGGCGATGCGCAACGCGCATTTCCACTTGCTGAGGCGGCCGAATAATTGAAGATTGAGCAGGCCAACATGACACTGATCACGGAACATAGCGAAACCGACACCCGCGAGCGGATTCTCGTGGTGGCGGAGCGCTTGTTCCGGCAGATCGGCTATCAGAAGACGACGGTCGCCGACATCGCCAAAGAGCTGCGGATGAGCCCCGCCAACGTGTACCGCTTCTTCGATTCGAAGAAGTCGATCCACGAGGGCGTAGCCCGCGGCCTGATGGGCGAGGTCGAGATCGAGGCCCGGCGCATCGCGCGCTCGGAAGGGCCGGCGGCGCTACGCTTGCGCCAGATGATGACGACCATCAATCGCATGAACACCGAGCGCTATGTCGGCGATTCCAAGATGCACGAGATGGTCGAGATCGCGATGCAGGAGGACTGGGACGTCTGCGTCGCCCATATGGAGTGTATCGCCTCCATTATCGGCGAGGTGATCGCGCAAGGAGCCGCGTCGGGGGAGTTCGAGATCACGGACCTGCAGCTCGCCTCGCTCTGCGCCTGCACGGCGATGATGCGGTTCTTCCACCCACAGATGATCGCCCAATGTGCCACCAAGCCGGGCCCGACCATCGACCAGATGATCGATTTCGTGATCGCCGGCCTGTCGCCGCGCGGCCGCGCCAATTGAGCGCCAGCCCTTGAGCGCCAGCCCTGACATTTTCGTCAGTTGACTCTTCTCGCATAGCAGGCAAAGCGAGTTTGTAGCCCGGATGGAGCGCAGCGCAATCCGGGGCCATTTCCGCTTGCGAGACCGTCCCGGATTACGCTGCGCTCCATCCGGGCTACGTGAGAGGGGCCAGCCGTGACCGTCAAAGACCTGCATTTCTACGAGCCGAAGAACGGCCACGGCCTGAAGCACGACCCGTTCAACGCCATCGTCGCGCCGCGGCCGATCGGCTGGATCTCCTCGCGCGACAAGGGCGGCAACGTCAACCTCGCGCCCTACAGCTTCTTCAACGCGTTCTGCTATGTGCCGCCGATCATCGGCTTCTCCTCCACCAACTGGAAGGATAGCGTCGCCAACATCCAGGACACCGGCGAGTTCGTCTGGAATCTGGCGACGATGGATCTCGCCAGACACATGAACGCGACGGCGGCGCATGTCGCGCGCGATGTCGACGAGTTCAGGCTCGCGGGCCTCACGCAGGTCGCCGGCAAGCTCGTCAACGTGCCGCGGGTCGCCGAAAGCCCGGTGTCGTTCGAATGCAAGGTGAGCCAGATCGTCCAGCTCCAGGGCGCCGACGGCAAGAAGGCCGAGGCCTGGCTGACGCTCGGCGAGGTCGTCGCCGTCCACATCGACAAGGCCTTCATCAAGGACGGCGTCTACCAGACCGGCCTCGCGCACCCGATCGTCCGCGCCGGCCGCCGCGGCGACTACTTCGAGATCAAGCCGGAAAACATGTTCGAGATGATCCGGCCGGATTGAGTGCTGCTCTATCCTCCCTCTCGCCGTTCTTCACGGGGTCGAGACGAGCGAAGCTCGCTCTTAGAGGGTAGGGTGAGGGGCTGCTTCCACCAGCTGTGATGGTCGTGAGACCTGTACCCCCTCACCCGAAATTCAAGCTGCGCTTGAATTTCGACCTCTCCCCGCAAGCGGGGCGAGGTACGGGACGTTGCTCCGCTGCGGATTCGTGCGCTCCGCAACGACGGCCCGCACCACAACAATGTGAAATTTTCGCGCGCGGGGATGAAAAACCGTCACTCGCAACCTCTCCGAGAGCAGTCTAACCTCCACTCGCCAGGCCGGATCAACGGCCGGCCAACAGAGTGGGAGGATGCGATGACACGCCACGAGCGGAGCGATCCGAACGAAGAACAACGCGATCCGAATGTTTCACGGCGCACGCTGGTTCAGGGACTGGCGGTTTCCGCCGCCGCCGTCGCGGGCATCGGCAGCGCGCTGGCCCAGAACGCGCCCGCGCCGGTCGGGCCGCCGACGACGATCACCAGCCCGCCGCGCGACTTCAGTCCGCGCGGTGCGCCGACCACCTATTTCTGGGACCCCGACATCATCGCGGTCGATCCGTCCTTCAACGACCTTGCCCAGCCCAACACCTCGATCAAGCGCCTCTATACCGGCCTGTTGTGGGCGGAAGGCCCGGCCTGGAGTTCGCAGGGCCGCTATCTGCTGTGGAGCGACATCCCGAACAACCGGCAGATGCGCTGGTCGGAAGATGACGGCCATGTCAGCGTCTTCCGCACGCCGTCGAACTACTCGAACGGCAATTCGTTCGACTTCCAGGGCCGCCAGCTGTCCTGCGAACATCTCACCCGTCGCGTGACGCGCTACGAGAATGACGGCACCGCGACCGTGCTCGCGGATTCCTATCAAGGCAAGCGGCTGAACTCGCCGAACGACGTCGTCGCGCATCCCGACGGCAGCTACTGGTTCACCGATCCGCCCTATGGCGGCCAGCTCTATGAGGGCGAGCCTGATGCCGCGGGCGGTCCGAGCAATCCGGCCGGCAAGCTCAATCCCCGGATCGGCCAGCCGGCGGGCTTCGTCCCGGCCAAGCGCGAGCTGCCGACCAATTGCTACCGCATCGACCCGTCCGGCCGCGTCGATCTCGTGGTCAGCGAGGACCAGGTGCCGGACCCGAACGGCCTCTGCTTCTCGCCCGACTACAAGAAGCTCTACGTGGTCTCGACCGGCAAGGGACCGGGCGATAGCGGACCCGGCGGCAAGGGTGACGTTTTCGTGTTCGATGTCGGCGCCGACAACAAGCTTTCCAACGGCAAGCGGTTCAGCGATTTCACGATCGACGGCGTGAAGTGCGGACCGGACGGCATCCGCTGCGACGTCAACGGCAATGTCTGGTGCTCGAGCAATGCCGGTCGCGCGGTCGGTTACAGCGGCGTGACGGTGTGGTCGCCGGAAGGCAAGCTGCTCGGCCGCATCCGGCTGCCCGAGGTCTGCGGCAACATCACCTTCGGTGGTCCCAAGCGCAACCGTCTGTTCATGGCCGCAAGCCAGTCGCTCTACGCGGTCTATACCGCAACCCAGGGAGCGGGGCCCGCCTAGCTCGTCCTGCATGGGGATGGCGTCTGCGCCATCCCCGGCTACCTGATTGTCGCAGCTCAGCTTTCGAAGTCGGATCGTAGCCATGTCGTTCTGTGAGCCAAGGAGTTGAGTGTTATAGTTGTCTTCCTAAGACCGCTTGGCCTCCGACTTGGTGAACGGCACTTTCCGATAAGATCACCCATCCCCGCCGCCGTTTCATGAGGGATCCGCCATGAGCTTCCGCCGCGACTATATGACAAAACCGATCTTCTCCTGGGCGCGTGGCGTGCTGCCGACGATGTCGGACACCGAGCGCGAGGCGCTGGAAGCCGGCGACGTCTGGTGGGACGCCGATCTATTCACCGGCAACCCCGACTGGTCGAAATTGCTGGCGTTCGCGCCGGCCAGATTGACCGAGGAAGAGCAAGCCTTCCTGCACGGTCCGGTCGACGAGCTCTGCAGGATGCTCGACGAGTGGAAGATCAACTGGGAATGGCGCGATCTGCCGCCCGAGGTCTGGGCTTTCATCAAGGCCAAAAAATTCTTCGGCATGATCATCCCGAAGGAATTCGGCGGCCTCGGCTTCTCGCCCTACGCGCATTCCGAGGTGGTGCGCAAGATCTCGTCGCGCTCGCTGACCGCGGCCGTCACCGTGATGGTGCCGAACTCGCTCGGGCCCGGAGAGCTCTTGATGCGCTTCGGCACCAAGGAGCAGCAGGACAAATGGCTGCCGCGCCTCGCCTCCGGACAGGACATTCCCTGCTTCGGCCTGACCAGCCCGGAGGCAGGCTCCGACGCCGCCTCGATGATCGACACCGGCATCATCTGCAAGGGCAATTTCGAAGGCCGTGAGGTGCTCGGCTTGAGGCTCAACTGGCACAAGCGCTACATCACGCTCGGCCCGGTCGCGACGCTGCTCGGCCTTGCCTTCAAGGCCTATGATCCCGATCACCTCGTCGGCAGCGAGGAAGAGCTCGGCATCACCGTCGCGCTGATCCCGACCCATCTGCCGGGCGTGTCGATCGGCCACCGCCATCTGCCGGCGATGCAGGTGTTCCAGAACGGCCCGAACTGGGGCAAGGACGTCTTCATCCCGCTCGACTACATCATCGGCGGCGAGGCACGGCTCGGTCAGGGCTGGAAGATGCTGATGACGGCGCTTGCCGCCGGCCGCGGCATCTCGCTGCCGTCGCTGTCGGCGGCCGGCGCTGCCTATGCCGCGCGTACCACCGGCGCCTATGCCCGCGTCCGCGAGCAGTTCGGCATCTCGATCTCGAAATTCGAAGGCATCGAGGAGCCGCTCGCGCGTATCGCCGGCACGGCCTATCTGCTCGACGCCGCACGGCGGCTGACCTGCGCCGCACTGAACGAGGGGCATCATCCCGCCGTCATCTCCGGGATCATGAAGTTGCACGCCACCGAGCGGATGCGGATCGCGATCGATGACGCCATGGACATCCATGGCGGCAAAGCCGTGATCGACGGGCCGCAGAATTATCTCGGCGGGCTCTACCGCTCGGTGCCGGTCGGCATCACGGTCGAGGGCGCCAACATCCTGACCCGCAATCTGATCGTGTTCGGGCAGGGCGCGATCCGCGCGCATCCCTATCTGTTGCTGGAGATGAACGCGCTCGGCGAGACCGACCGCGACAAGGGTCTGACCGCGTTCGACACCGCGTTCTGGAAGCATGTCGGCCACAGCTTTGCAACCATGTTCCGCGCCTGGGGCCGCAGCTGGAGTTTTGGGATGTTCGCACCGGCGCCGGATGCCGGCGATGCGACCGAGTTCTATCGCCAGCTGTCGCGCTATTCGTCGGCGTTCGCGCTGTGCGCCGACATGGCGCTGCTCACCCTCGGCGGCGCGCTGAAGCGCAAGGAGATGCTCTCGGCACGCTTCGGCGACATCCTGTCCGAGCTGTATTTGCTCTCCGCTGCTTTGAAACGCTGGCAGGACGAGGGCCGGCAGAAGGCGGATCTTCCCGCGCTCGAATGGTGCATGGCATCCGGCTTCAAGACGATCGAGAACCGCTTTGCGGAAATCTTCGCCAATCTGCCGAACCGCCCGATGGCTTGGCTGCTGAAATTCCTGATCCAGCCGTTCGGCGCCCGCGTCACGGGCCCGACGGACCGCGTCGTGCAGCAATGCGCGCAGCTCGTGCTATCGCCGTCGGCGGCGCGCGACCGCCTGACGCCGGACCTCGCCTTTGTCGAGGATGACGGCGGCATCGCAAGGCTGGAGAAAGCCTTCCGCCTCGTCACCGAGGCCGAGGATGCCGCTAAGCAGCTGCGCGCGGCGCGTCTGCATGACTGGAAGGAGGCGGTCAAGAAGGGCGTTATCACCGAGGCCGACGGCGAGAAGCTTGCCGCTGCCCACGAGGCCGTCGCCAAAGTCATCGAGGTCGATGATTTTGCGCCGGAGGCGCTGTCCCCGATTTACAAGAAATCCGCCGACGTGCATCAGTTCTTCCAGGAGCTTGGTGAGCAGAGGGCGGCGAGCTGATGGCGCGACCAGTCTTTATCGTCGACGGCAGCCGGACGCCGTTCCTGAAGGCGCGCTCCGGTCCCGGCCCGTTCACCCCGGTCGATCTTGCCGTGCAATGCGGTCGGCCGCTGCTGGCACGGCAGCCTTTCGCGCCCACCGCCTTCGACCAGGTCATCCTCGGCTGCGTCAACGTGATCGCCGACGAGATGAACCCGGCACGGGTTGCGGCGCTCAGGCTCGGCATGGGCGAACAGATGGTCGCCTTCACGGTGCAGATCAATTGCGGCTCCGGCATGCAGTCGATCGACACCGGCTATCGCTACATCCGCGAGGGCATCTCCGACCTGATCCTCGCCGGCGGTGCCGAAGCCTTGAGCCACGCGCCGCTGGTCTGGCCCAATTCCGGCGTGCGCTGGTTTGCCGGCTTCGCCGGCGCGAAGGGGCTCGGCGCCAAGATCGCCGCGGCGCTGAAGGTGAAGCCGAGCTACTTCAAGCCGATCATCGGCCTCGAGCGCGGGCTGACCGACCCGATCACCGAGCTCAACATGGGGCAGACCGCCGAGAAGGTCGGTCATCTCTTCGGCATCACCCGCGCCCAGTCCGATGCATATGCTGCCGAGAGCCATCAGCGGCTGGCCAACGCGCAGAAGCAGGGCTTTCTCAAGGGCGAGGTCGAGACCGCGTTCTCCCGCGACGGCAAGTTCTTCGACCATGACGACGGTGTCCGCCCGGACTCGACCCCCGAGACCCTGGCGAAGCTGAAGCCGGTGTTCGAGCGTCCGTGGGGCCAGGTCACCGCCGGCAATTCCTCGCAGATCACCGACGGCGCCTCCTGGGTGATCCTGGCGTCCGAGAAGGCGGTGGCCAAGCACGGGCTGACGCCGAAGGCCGTCATCCTCGACAGCCAATGGTCGGCGCTCGATCCCTCGATCATGGGCCTCGGCCCGGTGCTCTCGGCGAGCGCGCTGCTCAAGCGCAATAGCCTGACCTTGCAGGATGTCGAGACCTGGGAGCTGAACGAGGCCTTCGCCACCCAGGTGCTGGGCTGCCTCGCGGCATGGAACGACGAAAAATTCTGCCGCGAGATCCTTGGCCTCGATGGCGCGGCCGGCGAGATCGACCGCGCGAAGTTGAACGTCGACGGCGGCGCGATCAGCCTCGGCCATCCGGTCGGCACCAGCGGCAACCGCATCGTGCTGCATCTGGTCAATGCGATGAAGCGGCTCGGCACCAGGCGCGGCGTCGCCACCGAATGCATCGGTGGCGGGCAGGGCGGCGCGATGTTGATAGAGACGGTGTGATCATGGATTCACGGATCATGGACCTTCTCGCCGATCGCGTGCTCGAGCTCGGGCCGGAGCCTGCCGCCGACAGCCCCTACAAGAATTTCAAGCTGACGCGCGATGACGACGGTATCGCCTGGCTGCTGTTCGACCGCGCCGGCGCCAGCGCCAACACGCTGTCCGCCGATCTACTCGAGGAGCTCGATGCCATCGTCGCGGCGCTGGAGAACCAGCGGCCGACGGGTCTCGTGGTGCGCTCGGCCAAGCCAAGCGGCTTCATCGCCGGCGCTGACGTCAATGAGTTTCGCGGCGCCAGCGATTCCAGCGCGGTCGAGACCGCGATCGGCCGCGCCCATGCGGTGATCGACCGGCTCGAGGCGCTGCGCGTGCCCTCGGTCGCCGTCATCCACGGCTTCTGCCTCGGCGGCGGCCTCGAGGTCGCGCTGGCCTGCCAGATGCGGATCGCGATCGACGATGCCAGGTTCGGTTTCCCAGAGGTGATGCTCGGCCTGCATCCAGGTCTTGGCGGCACCGTGCGCTTCACCGAGCTGGTCAACCCGATGCAGGCGATGACCTTGATGCTGACCGGCAAGACCATCGACGCGCGCCGCGCCAAGGCGCTCGGCCTGGTCGACGCCGTCACCCAGGAGCGCCATGTCCGCAACGCGTCGAAGGATGCGGTGTTCGGCCGGCTGAAGCGCGCCAGGCCGGGCGCGCTCAACTCGATTCTCAATCTTGGTCCGGTCAGGGGCTTCCTCGCCTCGCGGATGCGCAGCGAGGCCGAGAAGGCCGCGCCGCGCAAGCATTACCCGGCGCCCTATGCGCTGATCGATCTGTGGGAGAAGCACGCCGGCAACCGCTCGGCG
Source organism: Bradyrhizobium sp. 33ap4 (assembly GCF_032654765.1). Lineage (NCBI taxonomy): Bacteria > Pseudomonadati > Pseudomonadota > Alphaproteobacteria > Hyphomicrobiales > Nitrobacteraceae > Bradyrhizobium > Bradyrhizobium sp. 33ap4. Next base: position 252,184 of record NZ_JAUMTJ010000002.1, read on the forward strand.
ATGCTGAATGCGGAGAAGGCCTCGTTCGCCAATCTGATGGTGACGCCGACCGCGCAGAACCTGATCCGTGTGTTCTTCCTGCGAGAGCAGATGAAGAAGCTCGCCGGCAGCGGCAACAAGGTTGCGCACGTCCATGTCATCGGCGCCGGCGCGATGGGCGGCGATATCGCGACCTGGTGCGCCAACCAGGACATGCTCGTGACCTTGGCCGACATGAAGGCCGAGCCGATCGCGGGCGCCATGAAACGAGCGTCAGAGTTGTTCGGCAAGATCATGCGCAAGCGGATCGACCAGCGCGACGCGCTCGACCGGCTGATCCCCGACATGGAGGGCGACGGCGTCCGCAATGCCGATCTGATCATCGAGGCGGTGCCGGAAAAGCTCGAGCTGAAGCAGAAGGTCTATGCCTCTCTCGAGCCGAAGATGAAGCCCGGCGCGATCCTCGCCACCAATACGTCGAGCATCCCGCTGCAGGATCTGCGCACCACGCTGGCACGGCCGGAGCGGCTGCTCGGCCTGCACTTCTTCAATCCGGTGTCGCGGCTGCAACTCGTCGAGGTCGTCAGCCATGACGGCACCGATGCGGCGATGCTCAAGGAGGCGCTCGCGTTCGTCGGCGCCATCGACCGCCTGCCGCTGCCGGTGAAGAGCTCGCCGGGCTTCCTCGTCAACCGCGCGCTGACGCCCTACATGCTGGAAGCGATGATGATGCTGGACGAGAAGACCGACCAGCGCCTGATCGACGCGGCCGCCGTCGAGTTCGGCATGCCGATGGGGCCGATCGAACTCGCCGACCAGGTCGGCCTCGATATCTGCCTCGATGTCGGCGACATGCTACGCTCGAAGTTCGGCGACACGCTGCCGCCGACGCCTGCATGGTTGCGTGAAAAAGTCGCCAAAGGCGAGCTCGGCCGCAAGACCGGCAAGGGCTTCTACACCTGGAAGGACGGCAAGGCGGAAAAGGCGCCGCTGCCGGAGACCGGTCCCCGGGTCACCGATGAGATGATCGACCGCCTGGTGCTGCCGATCTCGAATGTCTGCATCGCCGCCTTGCGCGAGGGCATCGTCGACAATCCCGATATGGTCGACGGCGCGATGATCTTCGGCACCGGCTATGCCCCGTTCCGCGGCGGCCCGCTCAACTATGCGCGCAGCCGCGGCGTCGACGATGTGGTGTCGGCCATGCAGGCCTTGATGCGCAAGTTCGGCGGACGATTTGCGCCGGATCCCGGCTGGGAGGCATTCAAGTGAGCGATTCGCAAGTGACCGGCTCGCAAGTGACCGACGCCCACGCTCACGCGCCGCTGAGCAACGACGCCGAGCCGAAGGGCGATCTCTGCATCCGGACGCTGGCGATGCCGGCCGACACCAATGCCAATGGCGACATCTTCGGCGGCTGGCTGCTCAGCCAGATGGATCTCGGTGGCGGCGTGTTCGCCTCCAAGGTGGCGAAGTCGCGCACCGTGACGGTCGCGATCGACGCGATGAACTTCCGCAAGGCGGTCAATGTCGGCGATCTCGTCTCCGTCCACGCCAATCTGGTGCGCATCGGCCGCACCTCGATCACGGTGCACCTCGAGGCCTGGGTGCTGCGCCGCCGCGAGCAGCAGTCGATCCTCGTCACCGACGGCAATTTCACCTATGTCTCGATCGACGAGCAGGGCCATCCGCAACCGATTCAGCGCGACGGCGCGACGATCGAAACCTGACATCCTCCGCGCGCCAGTGCCGCTGATTCGGTGGGAAAGGAAACGCGTCGAAACTGAGTCCGGAGCGTGGTTTGATTGCAAAAACCCGGAGTTTTTGGCACTTCGCCGCGCAAAATAATCGAGGAACAAACAGCCAGCGACTCCGTTGTCGGGCCGAAGTCAAACCGAGGCTGACAATGTCCGACAGTTACGTGATCGAAGTGAGTTCGCAGACGGCGGGTATCGTGGTGCGCGATACGCGTGGTTATCAGTTCTTTGCTGCATCGCACCTTTTTGACCGCCTTGAAGGCCAGATCTTCCGCAATGCGCGCGAGGCCGAGCGCGCGGCGCGCCGGCTGCTCGCCGGTCAATCCATGCAGATGGCATCGTAGAACGCCTTCGCGTCATTGCGCATGGCCCGGGCGAAGCGTCCACCTTCGCCCAGGCCTTCCCTGACCCGGCACTGCACGTTGACCTCCGTGCCGAACGGTCGCACCATGGCGACTCGCCGTTTCAAGGGGGCCGCCGTGGCCGGACTCTCCCATCGCCAGACTGAAATCCTCAACATCGCGCGCGCGTTCGGCCGGGTCATGGTCGAAGACCTCGCCAAGCGGTTCGAGGTGTCGGCGCAGACCATCCGCAAGGACCTCAACGATCTCTGCGACCAGCGCTCGCTGACCCGCATCCATGGCGGCGCGATCATCGCCTCGGGCGTCGAGAACCTCGCTTACGAGGCGCGCCGCTTCGTCGCCGCCGAGGAAAAGAAGGCGATCGGCGCGGCCGCGGCGGCACGGATTCCGAACGGCTGCTCGCTGTTCATCAATATCGGCACCACCACGGAAGAGGTCGCGAGCGCGCTGACCTCGCATGAGGACCTGCTGGTCATCACCAACAACCTCAATGTCGCGATGCTGCTGTACCGCCATCCGCGCATCGAGGTGGTGGTGGCCGGCGGCACGGTGCGCCGCGCCGACGGCGCCGTCGTCGGCTCCACCGCGACGCAGCTGATCGGCCAGTTCAAGGTCGACTACGCCATCATCGGTGCATCCGCGATCGACGAGGAGGGTGCGCTGCTCGACTTCGACTATCGCGAGGTGCAGGTCGCGCAGGCGATCATCGCCAATGCGCGCAACGTGATGCTGGTCTCGGACTCGACCAAGCTGCGCCGCAGCGCGCCGGTGCGGATCGCCCATATGAGCCAGATCCAGACCTTCGTGACCGATTCACCGCTTCCTGCGGGCCTCGCCAATATCTGCCACAGCCGCGGTATCGAGGTGGTCGTCGCGATGGACAAGCCGCAAGTCGATCTCGACGACAACGCCGCCGACGCGGCACCCGCGGCGCTGCGCAGCGCGTAGTTTGCGATCTCGCTGCTGAGGCATCGTCCTCGCACAGCTTTTTCCCCGTCATCCTGAGGAGCGCGCTCTTGCGCGCGTCTCGAAGGGTGAACGGCCACATTTGGGCCGCGCACCCTTCGAGACTCGCCCAGCGGCGCAATTGCGCCGCAAGGCTCGCACCTCAGGGTGACGGTCTAATACCGGATGCGTCGAACGTAACCTGCCCCCAGCCGCAATCACCCGCCCAAAGAATCCCCAGCCCGAGTTCCCCATTTTCACTTTGCTTTCGTTTTTGGTTGTGATTTACTCCAATACGAAAGTAAAACCGTCAAAGCGAAGGCGGTTGCCGGGGGAAGCGTTCTTTGGACCAGATTTACGACCTCGCCATCATTGGAGGCGGCGTTAATGGCTGCGGCATCGCACGCGATGCGGCGGGCCGGGGTAACTCTGTTTTCCTCTGTGAAATGAATGACTTGGCTAGCGGGACGTCGTCCTGGTCGACCAAGCTCGTGCATGGCGGTCTGCGCTATCTCGAATATTACGAGTTTCGTTTGGTGCGCGAGGCGCTGATCGAACGCGAAATCCTCTGGCAGATCGCGCCCCACATCATTCGGCCGCTACGTTTCGTTTTGCCGCACCACGCCGGCCTGCGTCCGGCCTGGCTGCTGCGGCTAGGCCTCTTCCTCTACGACCATATCGGCGGCCGGCATTTGCTGCCGGCGACGCGCTCGGTCGATCTGACGCGCGACGCGGTCGGCAAGCCGCTGATCCCGGGCCGCTACACCAAGGGCTTTGAATATTCCGACTGCTTCGTCGACGATGCCCGGCTGGTTGCGCTGACCGCGCGCGATGCCGCCGATCGCGGCGCCGAGATCCGCACCCGCACCCGCGCGGTCGAGATCAGGCAAGTCGACGGCGTCTGGCACGTCACGGTCGAGGACAGCGTCACGGGTGCCCGCGACACGATCCAGTCACGCGTGCTGGTCAATGCCGGCGGTCCCTGGGTCGAACAGGTTCTCGCCTCGGGCGCCGGCGTCAACGCGCGCGCCAAGGTGCGCCTGGTGCAGGGCTCGCACATCGTGGTGCCGAAGCTCTACGACCACGACCGCGCCTACATCTTCCAGAACGCCGACGGCCGCATCATCTTCGTCATTCCCTATCAGGGCGACTTCTCGCTGATCGGTACCACCGATCGCGACTATGACGGCGATCCGGCCAAGGTGAAGGCGACGCAGGAGGAGATCGAATATCTCTGCGCGTCCGCCAGCGCGTATCTCGCCAAGCCGGTGAAGCCCGAGGACGTGGTCTGGAATTACTCCGGCGTGCGTCCGCTCTATGACGACGGCGCCAGCGAAGCCAAGGCCGCGACTCGCGACTATGTGTTCGAGCTCGATACGCCCGGCGGTGCGCCGCTACTGTCGATCTATGGCGGCAAGATCACGACCTATCGCCGCCTCTCCGAAGAGGCGCTGGAGCGGCTGTCGCCTTATCTCCGCGGCACAAAGGCGCAGGAGGGCTGGACCGGCAAGGCGCCGCTGCCCGGCGGCGACATGGATGTATCCGCGGTCGCGGCGCTGAGCGCCGAATTGATCCGCACCTATCCGTTTCTCGCGCAATCGCACGCCAATCGTCTCGCGCATGCCTATGGCACGCGCGCCAGCAAAGTCCTGGGCAATGCAACATCGACGGCCGATCTCGGCCGCTCCTTCGGCGCCACCTTGACGGAAAGCGAAGTCAGGTACCTGATGGCGAACGAATGGGCTCGGACTGCGGACGATGTCGTCTGGCGACGATCCAAGCTGGGCTTGCGGATGACGGCGGGTGAAATCGCCGCGCTCGACGAGTGGATGCTCGCCAACCGCGTGTCCGGTGAACGTCCCCTCCGCGAAGCGGGAGGACGGGCATGAGCGTCACATTGCAGAATGTCACGCGAACCGTGGATGGCATTCCGACCATCCGCGACGTGTCGCTGACGCTGGAGCGTGGCACGCTCAGCGTGCTGCTCGGGCCGACGCTGTCGGGCAAGACCTCGATCATGCGGCTGCTCGCCGGCCTCGACAAGCCGACCACCGGCCGCGTGCTGGTCGACGGCAAGGACGTCACCGGCGCCGACGTGCGGCAGCGTTCGGTCGCGATGGTCTATCAGCAGTTCATCAACTATCCCTCGCTGACGGTCTACGAGAACATCGCCTCGCCGCTGCGCGTGCAGGGCAAGCCGCGCGCCGAGATCGAGCGGCGGGTGGCGGAAGCGGCCGGCCTGTTGCGGCTCGAGCCGTTCCTGAAGCGCACGCCGCTGCAACTCTCCGGCGGCCAGCAGCAGCGCACCGCGATCGCGCGGGCGCTGGTCAAGGGCGCCGACCTCGTGCTGCTCGACGAGCCGCTCGCCAATCTCGACTACAAGCTGCGCGAGGAGCTGCGCGCCGAGCTGCCGCGCATCTTCGAGGCCTCCGGCGCGATCTTCGTCTATGCCACCACCGAACCGTCGGAAGCGCTGCTGCTCGGCGGCGACACGGTGTGCATGTGGCAAGGCCAGGCGCTGCAAACCGGCGCGACGCCGAAGGTCTACCGCCATCCCGACACGCTGCGCGTTGCCCAGGTGTTTTCCGATCCGCCGCTCAACATCATCGGCATCGAGAAGAAGGGCGCGCAAGTGATCTATGCCGGCGGCGAGCAGGCGCCCGCGGCCGGCCTCTATGCCAATCTGCCCGATGGCCGCTACCGGACCGGCTTCCGCGCGCACCAGCTCGAGGTCGGGAACGTCGCGGCCGGCCGCCACAAATTTTCCGCCGCGGTGACGGTGACCGAAATCACCGGGTCGGAGAGCTTTGTGCACGTCCATGTCCACGGCTCGAATTGGGTCGCGGTGCTGCACGGCGTGCACGAATATGAACCCGGGCAGGTGCTCGATGCCGCGCTCGATCCCGACAACATCTTCGTGTTCGACGCGGCCGACCGCCTCGTCGCATCGCCCGCGACCTCGTTTTCGGGCAACGTGCATCGCAGTGCGCGCGCTGCAAACGCGTCAGCCGGCAACGGCAAGTGAGGGAGATGCTTCATGGCCCGCATTGACCTCGTCGATCTCGCGCACTCCTACGGCGGCAACGACGCGCCGCAGGAGTCCTTTGCGCTGAAGCCGGTCACAATGACCTGGCGGCAGGGCGGCGCCTATGCGCTGCTCGGGCCGTCCGGCTGCGGCAAGACCACGCTGCTGAACCTGATCTCCGGCATCGTGACGCCGTCGCGCGGAAAGATCCTGTTCGACGGCCGTGACATCACGCCGCTGTCGACGCAGAAGCGCAACATCGCGCAGGTGTTCCAGTTCCCGGTGATCTACGACACCATGACGGTCGGCCAGAACCTGGCCTTCCCGCTGAAGAATCGCGGCGTCGCGAAGGCCGAGGTCGACGCGCGCGTCAGGCAGATCGCCGATCTGCTCGACCTCACGCCCTATCTCAAACGCAAGGCGACACGGCTCACCGCCGACGCCAAGCAGAAGATCTCGCTCGGCCGCGGTCTGGTGCGCTCCGACGTCGCGGCCGTCCTGTTCGACGAACCGCTAACGGTGATCGATCCCGAGCTGAAGTGGCAGCTGCGCTCCAAGCTGAAGGCGCTGCATCGCGAGCTCGACCTCACGATGATCTACGTCACCCACGACCAGACCGAGGCGCTGACCTTCGCCGACACCGTCGTCGTGATGCATGACGGCCGCGTGGTGCAGAGCGGCACGCCGGCCGAATTGTTCGACAAGCCGGCGCATACGTTCGTCGGCTACTTCATCGGCTCGCCCGGCATGAACATCGTGCCCGCCGAAGTCAGTGGTCACGAGGCGCGGGTCGACGGCCATGTCATCGGCCTGCATCGAAACTATGGTGTGCTACCTGCGGGCAAGAAGATCGAGATCGGCGTGCGGCCGGAATTCGTCGATGTCGCGGCGCCGGCGTCAGGGCTGCTGTCGGCCACCATCGAGCGGATCGACGATCTCGGCCGCATCCAGTTCGCCCGCGTGCGGGTCGGCGATACCAAATTCGCCGCGCGTGTGCCGCCGGGCTTCTCGGTCTCCGGCGACACCGCCGGGCTGATCTTCAATCCCGCGCACGTCCACGTCTATGCCGACAGCCATTTGGTGGAGGGGGTCGCCTGATGGACAAGACGATCAACCAAAAAGCCTGGTTCCTGGTGCTGCCGGTGTTCCTGGTGGTGGCGTTCTCGGCGGTGCTGCCGCTGATGACCGTCGTGAACTATTCGATGCAGGACACCTTCGGCAACAACCAGTTCTTCTGGAACGGGGTCGGCTGGTTCAAGGAGCTGCTCGATCCATCGACCGATCTCGGCGGGCGCTTCCTGGCCTCGCTCGGCCGCAACCTGTTCTTCTCTGCGGTGATCCTCGCGATCGAGGTGCCGCTCGGCATCATCGTCGCGCTGTCGATGCCGCGCGAAGGCTGGAGCGTCGCGGCCTGCCTCGTCATCCTCGCCTTGCCGCTGCTGATTCCGTGGAACGTGGTCGGCACCATCTGGCAGATCTTCGGCCGGCCCGATATCGGCCTGCTCGGCTATGTGCTGAACCACCTCGGCCTCAACTACAATTACGTGTCCAATGAGGTCGACGCCTGGGTCACGGTCATCGTGATGGACGTCTGGCACTGGACCAGCCTCGTCGCGCTGCTCTGCTACGCCGGGCTGAAGTCGATCCCCGACGCCTATTACCAGGCGGCGCAGATCGACGGCGCCTCGCGCTGGGCGGTGTTCAAGGCGATCCAGCTGCCGAAGATGAACCGCGTGCTGCTGATCGCGGTGCTGCTGCGCTTCATGGACAGTTTCATGATCTACACCGAGCCGTTCGTGGTCACCGGCGGCGGCCCCGGCAATTCGACGACCTTCGTCTCGATCGAGCTCGTCAAGATTGCGCTCGGCCAGTTCGACCTCGGCAAGGCCGCGGCGCTGTCGCTGGTCTACAATCTGATCATCCTGATCGTGTGCTGGGTATTCTACACCGTGATGGTCAATGCCGGCTCCGAGCGTCCGGCCAAGGAAGGAGCGGCGTGATGCATTCGATCCCCGGCCGCCGCCTGATCATGGCGCTGTTTTTGATCTTCCTGCTGTTGCCGATCTACTGGCTCGTCAACATGAGCTTCAAGACCAACGCCGAGATCGTCTCGACGATGACGCTGTGGCCGCACACGCCGACGCTGCAGCACTACAAGCGCATCTTCACCGACGAGAGCTGGTATTCGGGCTACATCAATTCGCTCGAATACGTGGTGCTCAACACAATCATCTCGATCGCGGTGGCGTTGCCGGCGGCCTATGCGTTCTCGCGCTACCGCTTCCTCGGCGACAAGCATCTGTTCTTCTGGCTGCTGTCAAACCGCATGGCGCCGGCGGCGGTCTACGCGCTGCCGTTCTTTAACCTGTATTCGGCGATCGGCCTGTTCGATACGCCGTGGGCGGTCGCGCTCGCGCACTGCATCTTCAACGTGCCGCTGGCGGTGTGGATCCTCGAAGGCTTCGTCTCCGGCGTGCCGCGCGAGATCGACGAGACCGCGTTCCTCGACGGCTATTCGTTCCCGCGCTTCTTCATCAAGATCCTGGTGCCGCTCATCGCAAGCGGCATCGGCGTCGCCGCCTTCTTCTGCTTCATGTTCTCCTGGGTCGAGCTGCTGCTCGCGCGGACGCTGACCTCGGTGCAGGCCAAGCCGATCGCGGCGATCATGACGCGGACGGTCTCGGCGGCCGGCATGGACTGGGGCCTGCTCGCCGCCGCCGGCGTGCTCACCATCATTCCGGGCGCGCTGGTGATCTGGTTCGTCCGCAACTACATCGCGCGCGGCTTCGCGCTCGGCCGGGTCTAGGAGGCGATCATGGAATCCATCGCATGGATGGCCTGGACGCTGCCGACCGCGATCTTCTTCGTGCTGCTGGCCTCGACGCTCGGCGTGATGACCTGGCTCGCGGCGGTTTATCCCGAGGCCGAGCGAGTCGGCGTGCTGCGCATCCCGACCACGCGCGGCGATCGTTTGTTCATTTCGCTGGTGCTGGCGGCGGTGATCCACCTGTTGTGGATCGGCCTCGTCGGCACCGATCCGATCCTCACCCTGCCGATCGGCGAGGGCGTGGAAATTTCGAGCCTGTGGCTCGCAACGCTGATTTCGCTTCTTTCAGCCGTGGCGATCTTTCGCACCGTCTGACGAAAGCGAAGAAGAGCAGATCCGGGGTCAACCCGGGCCTGGGGTTTTGTTTGTCGCTGCAACCGGAGGAATCATAATGCGACATTTGAGAACGACAAAGGATAGTCTTTTGACTATGACCAGCGCCGCCGCGCTGATCGCGGCTTCGCTCGCGGTCGCCACGCCGGCCCGCGCCGCCGACGATGCCGTGATCCAGAAGTGGATCGCGGAATTCCAGCCCTCGACGCTGTCGAAGGAAGACCAGAAGAAGGAGCTCGAGTGGTTCGCCAAGGCCGCCGAACCCTTCAAGGGCATGGAGATCAACGTCGTCTCGGAAACGATCACGACGCACGAATATGAATCGCAGACGCTGGCCAAGGCGTTCTCCGAACTGACCGGCATCAAGCTCAAGCACGACATCATCCAGGAAGGTGACGTCGTCGAGAAGCTGCAAACCCAGATGCAGTCGGGCAAGAACGTCTATGACGGCTGGATCAACGATTCCGACCTGATCGGCACCCACTTCCGCTACGGCCAGACCATCATCCTGTCGGACTACATGAAGGGTGAGGGCAAGGAGGTCACCGACCCGATGCTCGACGTCGACGACTTCATCGGCAAGTCGTTCACCACGGCGCCGGACGGCAAGCTGTATCAGCTGCCCGACCAGCAGTTCGCGAACCTCTACTGGTTCCGCTACGACTGGTTCACCAACCCCGAGTACAAGGCCAAGTTCAAGGCCAAGTATGGCTACGAGCTCGGCGTGCCCGTGAACTGGTCGGCCTATGAAGACATCGCCGAGTTCTTCACCAACGACATCAAGGAGATCAACGGCGTCAAGGTCTACGGCCATATGGACTATGGCAAGAAGGATCCCTCGCTCGGCTGGCGGTTCACCGACGCCTGGCTGTCGATGGCCGGCAACGGCGACAAGGGTATCCCGAACGGCCTGCCGGTCGACGAGTGGGGTATCCGCATGGAAGGCTGCCGTCCGGTCGGCTCCTCGGTCGAGCGTGGTGGCGACACCAACGGCCCGGCCGCGGTCTACTCGATCACCAAATATCTCGACTGGCTGAAGAAGTATGCCCCGCCGCAGGCCCAGGGCATGACCTTCTCGGAAGCAGGTCCGGTGCCGGCGCAGGGCAACATCGCCCAGCAGATGTTCTGGTACACCGCCTTCACCGCCGACATGGTGAAGCCGGGCATCGCCGTGATGAACGCGGACGGTACGCCGAAGTGGCGTATGGCTCCGTCGCCGCACGGCGCTTACTGGAAGGAAGGCATGAAGCTCGGCTATCAGGACGCCGGCTCCGTGACGCTTCTGAAGTCGACCCCGCCGGATCGCCGCAAGGCAGCCTGGCTCTATCTGCAGTTCATCATCTCCAAGTCGGTGTCGCTGAAGAAGAGCCATGTCGGTCTCACCTTCATCCGTGAGTCCGATATCTGGGACAAGTCGTTCACCGAGCGTGCGCCGAAGCTCGGCGGCCTGATCGAGTTCTACCGCTCGCCCGCGCGCGTGCAGTGGACCCCGACCGGCAACAACGTGCCCGATTATCCGAAGCTCGCGCAGCTGTGGTGGCAGAACATCGGCGATGCGTCGTCCGGTACCAAGACGCCGCAGCAGGCGATGGACGCGCTGGCCGCGGCCCAGGATTCGGTGATGGAGCGTCTTGAGAAGTCCGGTGTGCAGGGCGCCTGCGGACCGAAGCTGAACAAGAAGGAATCCGCCGAGTTCTGGTACAAGAAGGCCGAGAAGGACGGCACCATCGCTCCGCAGCGCAAGCTCGCGAACGAGAAGCCGAAGGGCGAGACGATCGACTACGACACGCTGATCAAGTCGTGGCCGGCCAACCCGCCGAAGCGCGCCGAAGCGAAGTAAGGCGCAAGCAAAGGCGTACCAGCCCACGCCATCCGAAGACGACGAAAGGCCGGGAGCGATCCCGGCCTTTTTGCTGATTGCCAGGTCATTCCGGGATGGTGCGCAAGCACCAGACCTCAGGTGCGCAACTGCGCACCGGGGAATCTCGAGAATCCGGGTTCGATGCGTCGCATCGCCCCGGAATGACGATGTGGAGAGAGGAGCGCTCCCTACTCCGCCGCCTCGGTCGCCTTCAGCGTCGGATAATCCGTGTAGCCCTTGGCGCCGCCGCCGTAGAAGGTCGCCTTGTCCCACTCGTTGAGCGGCGCGCCGGTCTTGAGCCGCTCGACCAGGTCGGGGTTGGAGATGAATGGCTTGCCGAACGCGATCAGGTCGGCCGCGCCGGCCTCCAGCACTTTCTCCGCTAGCGCGAAATCGTAGCCGTTGTTGGCGACATAGGCCTGCTTGAAGCGCTTGCGCAGCGAGGCGTAGTCGAACGGCGCGATATCGCGTGGGCCGCCGGTTGCGCCCTCGACGACGTGGAGATAGGTCAGCTTCAGCGCACTGAGCTGTTCGACGATGTAGTCGAACAGCGCTTGCGGATTGGAGTCGGTGATGTCGTTGGCCGGCGTCACCGGCGAGATCCGGATGCCGGTGCGATCTGCGCCGGCCTCGATGGCGACCGCCTTGGACACGTCCAGCATCAGCTTGGCGCGGTTCTCGATTCCGCCGCCATAAGCGTCGGTGCGCTTGTTGGTTCCGTCGCGGGCGAACTGGTCGAGCAAATAGCCGTTGGCGCCGTGGATCTCGACGCCGTCGAAGCCGGCCGCCAGCGCATTCGCCGTGCCGCGCTTGAAGTCCTCGATGATCCCGGGAATTTCCGACAATTCGAGCGCGCGCGGCTCGGACACGTCGGCAAACGTGCCGTTCACGAAGGTCTTGGTCTTGGCCTTGATCGCGCTCGGCGCCACCGGTGCGCCGCCGTTCGGCTGCAGTGCGACATGCGAGATGCGGCCGACATGCCAGAGCTGGATGAAGATGCGGCCACCGCGCTCATGCACCCGATCGGTGACCCTGCGCCAGCCCTCGACCTGTTCCTTCGAATAGATGCCGGGCGTGTCCTGATAGCCCTGGCCCTGCTGCGAGACCTGGCTCGCCTCGGTGATCAGAAGGCCGGCGGAGGCGCGCTGGCCGTAATAGTCCACCGCGAGCGGGCTCGGCACCATGCCGGGCGGCACCGCGCGGTTGCGCGTCAGTGGCGCCATCACCAGGCGGTTCGGCAGCGTCAGCGCGCCGAGCTTGTAGGGCTCGAGAAGTTTGGTCGATTGGCTCATGTAAATGTTCCAGAGAATGACTGATGAAGGACAATTGTGCATTGCCGCGACGAGCGCAATGCCCGAGGCATTCGCGCTCCGCAGACTAGCCGCGCACAATTCCGCCCATGTGGCCGGCATCGAGGAACAAGGTGTGCGCGTTGACGTAGGAGGATTCATTCGAAATCAGGAACAGCGCAGTATAGGCGACCTCCCAGCCGGTGCCCTGGCGGCCGAAAGGCACTGTCACGGCGCGGTCCGATCGCCTGCGGCTGGCGTCGCGCCCCATCGGCGTGTCCATGAAGCCGGGCGCGATCACATTGCAGCGAATGCCCTTGTCCTCGCCGGCCCGCGCGATCGCCCGCCCCAGCGCGATCTGCGCCGCCTTGGAGGATTCATAGGCCGGGTTGCGGCCGCCGGCGCGCTGGCTCGCCATTGAGGAGATCAGGATGATCGCGCCGCCCGGCGCCATCACCTCCAGCGCCTTCTGCGCGAACAGCATGTGGCTGCGCACATTGACGGCATAGTCGCGGTCCCAGGCTTCGGCCGTCATCTTGGGCAGCGACAGGCCGGAGGAGATGCCGACATTGAGCGCCAGCCCGTCGAGCCCGCCGAGCCGCTGCGCGCAGCGTTCGACCGCGGGCGCGATCGCCGCGACGTCGGCGACATCGACCACGTCGGTGAAGGCCTTGCCGCCTTCGCCTGTGATCTGCGCGACGGTGTCGTCGGCGGCGTCCTTGTTGACGTCGAGGCAGGCGACCGACGCGCCCTCGCGCGCGAACAGCACGCACATGGCGCGGCCGTTGCCGATCGGCGGGGCTTCATCCACGGTTGTGCGCTGTCCCGCGCCGACCACGATGACGCGCCGCCCGGCGAGGCGGCCGTGGTTCTTCGCCAGTCCGAGCGCTTCGGCATGCAGCGAAGCGGACGGATCGATGGCTTTCGGTGCGTGGGTTGTTGTCGACATGGCGTGCTCCCTGACGTCTTGTTGTTGTCAGGGAGCAGTAGCACGGGCGAGGGCGTGAAGCGAAAATCCCGTCGCGGGGAATATGGATCGCCGAAGCGCGTCAGCTGACGCCGAGGAAATCGCGCTTGCCGATCTCGACGCCGTTGTGGCGCAGGATGTCGTGCGCGGTCACGGCGTGGAAATAGAAGTTCGGGAACGAGAACGCGCTGAGGAATTGCTGGCCCTTCAGGGTCATCGTGCGATCGGGGCCGATCGGGAAGGTGACGTCCCTGACGTCGGCGCCGTCGAACTGCGCCGGCTTGAACGACTTCACATAGTCAATCGTCCTGGCGAGCCGCTGCTTCAGTTCACCGATGCTCTTCTCGGTATCTGGCGTCGACGGCACTTCGCTATGGGTCAGCCGCGCGCAGCCCCGTGCGGCGTGATCGCAGACAAGTTGCACCTGCTTGGTCAGCGGCAGCATGTCGGGATAGAGCCGCGATCCCAGCAGCACCTCGGGCGCGATCTTCTTCGCTTCGCAATGCGCCTCGGCCTTGGTCAGCTCGCCGGTGAGGCTGTTGAGGATCTGCAGGTAGGCGGGGACGACGGCGTCATGAAAGGACATGTGATGCTCCCTGTTCTGATGAAATCCGGATGTTACCGAACGGCGATGCTGCAAGTGGGGCGGCAAGGGGAAGAATACAACTGCGGGCGGCTGTAACACTTGGTCAAATATTTCCCGCGGGCGGCATTCTTGATCCCGTCATCCTGAGGAGCGCGAAGCGCGTCTTGAAGGATGCACGGCCCCAGTGTGGCCGATTCATCCTTCGAGGCTCGCTCCGCTCGCACCTCAGGATGACGGATCGCCAGAGTCTGCGTAGCCCGGATGGAGCGCAGCGCAATCCGGGGAGGCGCATCGGGGCTTGTCCCGGATTTCGCTGCGCTGCATCCGGGCTACGGAAAATGGGCGTTTGCTCTACCGCGTCCCCGGTGCCGCGGCATCGGCGGCCGGCTGGGTGCGGGGCCCGCCGCGCATCCGCGCCAGGAACTCCGCGGTCGGCCAGGAATCCGCCGGCAGGCCGTATTTCATCTGCATCGCCTTCACCGCGCTGCGGCTTGCCTGTCCGAGCACGCCGTCGATCTTGCCGACGTCGTAGCCGGCGCGCGCGAGCAGTCCCTGCAGCTCCTTGATCTCATTGAACGGCAATTGCGCGACCGGACCGTGCGGCCGCTGCATCGGCGGTGCGCCCGCGATGCGGCCGGCGAGATAGCCGGCGGTGGTCGAATAGATCAGCGAGTTGTTCCACTCGGTGTAGGCGGCGAAGTTCGCATAGGCGAGGAACGCCGGACCCATCCGGCCCATCGGCAGCAGCAGCGAGGCCGGCATCTCGTCATTCGGCAATGCCTTGCCGTCGGTCAAGCTGACGCCAAGCGATACCCATTTCGATCGCGGCAGCTTGATGGTGAGGTCGGCCTGGTCCCACGGGAAATTTGCCGCCTGCGGCACGCGCACCTCCTGCAGCCACGGCTCGCCGCGCCGCCATTTCAATCCGGTGGCGATGTAGTTCGCGGTCGAGCCGATCACGTCGGGGCCGCTTTGCAGGAGATTGCGATGGCCGTCGCCGTCATAGTCGACCGCGTAGTTGAAATAATGCGTCGGCAAGAATTGCGTCTGACCGAGCTCGCCGGCCCATGAGCCGATCATCTCGTCGGGCGTCAGGTCGCCGCGCTCGATGATCTTCAGCGCGGCGATGGTCTCGCCCTGGAACATCTCGGAGCGGCGGCAATCATAGGCCAGCGACACCAGCGATTTCAGCGTCGGCAAATTGCCCATCTGGACGCCGAAATCGCTCTCCAGTCCCCAGAACGCGGCGATAACCGCCGGCGGCACGCCATACTCCTTCTCGGCGCGCGCGAACGCGGCGGCATAGGTCCGGATGTATTGTTGGCCCTGCTGCATGCGATAGTTCGCGGCCATGCGGCCGGCGAACTGGGTGAAGATCTGCCCGAACACGCGCTGGCCGCGGTCGCGGTTGACGATACCCTGGTCGTAGATCAGGTAGGGCGCGGCCTCCGCGATCGTGCGCTGCGAGACGCCGGCGGCGACCGCCTTCTGCTTCAGCTCGGCGAGGAAGCGATCGAAGTTCTGCCCGTTGTGGCAGGACGCAGCCCGCGGCGAGGCGACGGCGGCAGGGCGCGGCCTGACCGGCGCAGGATTCAAGGGGCTGGGCAGCGGCTGCTGCGCCGAGGCGAGGGTAGAGAGCGCCAGCGCCCCCGCGATCGCTGCGATCATGATCCGGGCGCGGAGGGGAGAGGCTGGCATCGATGTCACCGGCTGGAAAAAAGGGGAATTGAAGCCCAATCTGCATACACCAGGGCGACACCGGGCAACAACGGGGGTAGCGCCGTTAGACCAATTGGGCTGAGGTAGGTTGAGAGGCCGCCGCTATGATCGGCCGGTGATTCGCG
This sequence comes from Bradyrhizobium sp. 33ap4, assembly GCF_032654765.1. Classification (NCBI taxonomy): domain Bacteria; kingdom Pseudomonadati; phylum Pseudomonadota; class Alphaproteobacteria; order Hyphomicrobiales; family Nitrobacteraceae; genus Bradyrhizobium; species Bradyrhizobium sp. 33ap4. Next base: position 267,959 of record NZ_JAUMTJ010000002.1, read on the forward strand.
GGCGGGGTGTCGGCGGATCGATCACGCCCGGAGGGACCCATGTGGAGTTTTCTCGAGCGTCTTTTGGATTCGTCGACGTTTTCGCCGCACGGCATCTGCCTGTTGTGGGAACCGGAGCTGATCTGGCTCCACGTGATTTCAGACGCGATCATTGCCGCTTCGTATTTCTCGATCCCGTTCGCGCTGGCGATCCTCGTCTCCAAGCGGCGCGATTTCCAGTTCGGCTGGATGGCCTGGCCGTTCGCCACGTTCATCCTCGCCTGCGGCCTCACCCATGTGTTCTCGATCTACACGCTGTGGGTGCCGATCTACGGTCTCGAGGGCCTGCTCAAGGTGCTGACCGCTGTCGCCTCGATCTTCACCGCAGTGCTGCTCTGGCCGCTGATCCCGCGGATCCTCGCGATCCCGACCGAAGAGCAGTTGCGCGAGGCCCATGTCGCGCTCGCCGAGGAGGGACGGCAGCGCCAGCGATCGGAATTCCTGCTCGAGCGCTTTCGCGAGGCCGAGGCCAATGAGAGCAAGATCCGTCAGGCGCAGAAGATGGAAGCGGTCGGCCAGCTCACCGGCGGCATCGCGCACGACTTCAACAACATCCTCACCGTCATCACCGGCACGATCGACATCCTGGCCGAGGCGGTCACTCACAACCGCCAGCTCACGGAGATCACCGCGCTGATCCGCGACGCCGCCGAGCGCGGCGCATCGCTGACGCGGCATCTGCTCGCCTTCGCGCGCAAGCAGCCGCTGCAGCCGAGCGACGTCGACGTCAACGCGTTGATGGTCGACACCATCGAGCTGCTGCGGCCGACCATCGGCGACCATGTCGACATCGATTTTCGCTCCGCACCCGATCTGCCGCGCGCACTGGTCGATGGCAACCAGCTCGTCACCGCGATCATTAACCTTGCGCTCAACGCGCGCGACGCGATGCCGAAGGGCGGCCGGCTGATGATCGAGACCCGCACCGCCGAGCTCAAGCCATCGGACGTGAGCGGCCATGATGGGCTTGCCGCCGGTGACTATGTCGCGATCGCGCTGACCGACAATGGCCGGGGCATTGCGGAAGCCGATCTGGCCAAGGTGTTCGAACCGTTCTTCACCACCAAGGACGTCGGCAAGGGCACCGGGCTAGGCCTCAGCATGGTCTACGGCTTCGTCAAGCAATCCAACGGCCATGTCGTGCTCGACAGCGAGGTCGGTCGCGGCACCAGGGTGATGCTCTATCTGCCGCGCGCGGCGGTGGTCTCAGCGGCAGCGGTGCCCGAGCGGCGGCAGCTGGACGTGCGCGGCGCGCGGGAAATCGTGCTCGTCGTCGAGGACGACAGGCTGGTGCGCTCCTATGTGCTGACCCAGATCGAGAGCCTCGGCTACACCACGCTGTCGGCCAATAATGGGAACGAAGCCCTTGCCGTGCTCGACAGCGGCGCGCCGATCGATCTGTTATTCACCGACGTCATCATGCCGGGCGCGATGAACGGGCGCGACCTCGCCACCGAGGCGCGGAAGCGCCGCCCGGGCCTGCGCGTCCTCTTCACGTCGGGCTATACCGATGACGCCATCGACCAGGACGGCAAACTCGTGCAGGGCATCCTGTTCCTGGCAAAGCCCTACAGCCGCGCCGAGCTCGCCCGCATGTTGCGCGTCGCGCTGCGCGAGGAGGGGGCGGTGATTGCACAGGAGCCGGCGGCGTAGCGAGAGATCGTAGCCCGCATGAGCGAAGCGACATGCGGGACCGGTCTTACCCCGCATATCGCTTCGCTCATGCGGGCTACCGATCGCCGCGGCACATAACCGATTATTAACCCGCGCCGCGTCGCTGCGACGCACTGGTTCCCCTTGCGGCTTCAGCGGCAAAATCCCTACCTCAGCGGCGTCAGTTGTGGCAGCATTCCGCTCGCCGTGAGGGAACAACGATGAACTATTTCCGCACCGCGCTCCTGCTTGCCGGCCTCACCGCCCTGTTCATGGGGGTCGGCTATCTGATCGGCGGCGGCACCGGCGCCGTGATCGCGCTGATGGTCGCGGCTGCAACAAATCTGTTCACCTACTGGAATTCCGATCGCATGGTGCTGTCGATGTACGGCGCCCATCAGGTCGATGCGGGCTCGGCGCCCGAACTCTACAATCTCGTCGCCGAGCTGGCACAGCGCGCCGCTCTCCCGATGCCGCGCGTGTTTCTGATGGACGAAGCGCAGCCCAATGCGTTCGCGACCGGCCGCAATCCGGAGAACGCGGCGGTCGCCGTCACCACGGGCCTGATGCAGCAGCTCAGCCGCGAGGAGCTCGCCGGCGTGATCGCGCATGAGCTTGCGCATATCAAGCATCACGACACGCTGACCATGACGATCACAGCGACGATCGCCGGCGCGATCTCGATGCTGGCGCAGTTCGGCATGTTCTTCGGCGGCAACCGCAACAACAACGGCCCCGGCATCGTCGGATCGATCGCGATGATGATCCTGGCGCCGCTCGGCGCCATGCTGGTGCAGATGGCGATCAGCCGCACCCGCGAATACGCCGCCGACAATTATGGCGCACGCATCGTCGGCCAGCCGATGTGGCTTGCCTCCGCGCTCGCGAAGATCGAGAACGCCGCGCATCAGGTGCCGAACATGGAGGCCGAGCGCAATCCGGCCACCGCGCACATGTTCATCATCAACCCGCTGTCGGGCCACGGCGTCGACAATCTGTTCGCGACCCATCCCTCGACCGCGAACCGCATCGCCGCGCTGCAGCAGCTCGCCGCCGAGCTCGGCACCCAGACCGCGCCGCGCCCGGCCGGTGGAAGCTATCCGCCGCGCAGCCCGTGGGGCGGATCCGGCCAGCGTGGCCCGTGGGGGTAGGGTAAGACCAAGCCGTAGCCGCGAAGGCGGTGTGCTCCCTCGCCCCGTTCTTACGGGGAGAGGGTTGGGGTGAGGGGCTGGTCTCCGCAATACGGCGATAGCTGCACTCGCGGAAACTCCCCCTCACCCGGAACGCATCTAGCGATGCGTTCCGACCTCTCCCCGCACGCGGGGCGAGGTGAAGTGAAGGCAGCTGCTACGCGCTCGCGGCGTCCAGCCGTTCGACCTGATCCTTGCTCAGCTCAAGTTCGGTCGCCGCGACCAGCGTTGCGACCTGCTCGGGCCTGGTAGCGCTGGCAATCGGCGCGGTGACGGAGGGTTTTGCCATCAGCCAGGCGAGCGCGACCGCGGCCGGCTCGGCGCGGGTTTCCGCGGCGACCTCGTCGAGACCGGCCAGGATGCGCATGCCGCGCGGGTTCATGTATTTTGGGATGCTGCGTGCACCGCGGGGGCTCTTGGCGAAGTCGCTCTCCGAGCGATATTTGCCGGTCAAAAATCCTGCGGCGAGCGAGAAGAACGTGATCACGCCGACGTCGTTCGCCTCGCAGACGCGTTGCAGCGCGCCTTCGTAGCTCGAGCGCTCGGCGAGGCTGTATTCGGGCTGCATGCTCTCATAGCGCGGCAACCCGTTCGCCTTGGCAATGTCGAGCGCACTCTGGAGCCGCTCCGCCGAGAAGTTCGAGGCGCCGATGGCCCTGACCTTGCCGGCCTTGATCAGCTTGTTGTAGGCCGCGAGCGTCTCTTCCTGCGGTGTCGTCTCATCGTCCTTGTGGGACTGGTAGAGATCGATGAAATCGGTCTGTAGCCGCCGCAGCGAATCCTCGACGGCGCGCGCGATGTAGTCCGGCTTCAGCCCGACATTGCCGCCTCCCATGTCGATGCCGACCTTGGTGGCGAGGATGACGCGGTTGCGGTTGCCGCGCGCCTTCATCCATTTGCCGATGATGGTCTCGGATTCGCCGCCGCTGTGGCCCGGCACCCAGCGTGAATAGACATCCGCCGTATCCAGGAATGTCAGCCCCTGATCGAGCACGGTGTCGAGCAGGCGAAACGACGACGTCTCGTCCACGGTCCAGCCGAATACATTGCAGCCGAAGCACAGGGGAGGGACAGTGAGGCCGGAGCGGCCGAGCGCGCGATGCTTCATGAGTTTTCTTTCGCTTGTTCTTGATGGCGGGCGCCGGACACTGAGGCAGATCGCCCTTGTTTGCAAGGCGTTGTCCCGCCACCGCCTAGCGGGCGCCGACGCGTCACTCGGCGGGCTCGGATGGATCGCGTTCGTCGGTCGGGTCAGGCGCGCTGCCCTTCAGTGCCGCATCGACCAAGGAGAGATTTCGTCGCAGAGCAGAAACGCGATTTTATTTGCCGCGGGTCTGATGTAGATTGCGCGGCGAGCTGCCACCGGTTGCGCCGAAATCCGGAGAATGAGCGGCAGCGCGACTGGCCATCGGCAGGCCATTTCTTCTCATTTTTCAGTACGAAATGCTCTGCCCGGGCCGCGCGCCTGGGTGAATGTTTTTTTCATTCCAACCAAACGGAGCGATTGCCATGCATTTCTGCTTCTCTGGTGAATACACCCCGCGTTCCCTGAACAACATCATGGAAAACCCGACGACGAATCGATACGAGGCCGCGAAGAAGTTGATTGAGGCCGCCGGCGGGAAACTGATTTCGATGTACAGCACGGCGACCGATGGCCCCGGCGTGATGGTGATCTTCGACGTGCCGGATCCGAGCTTCGCGCCTGCGGTCAGCGGCGTGGTGGTTGCGGCCGGCGCCATGCAGAACGTGCGGCTGGTCCGGCTCTTTACCCAGGACGAGATCAAGGTGGTGCGTCAGCACGCGACCAAGCTCAAGGCCGCCTACACGCCGCCCGGTGGCTAGCAGGCCGAGCGATCCAAAACGGCGCAGATTGATCTGATGGCCGGTGTCACTCTCGCGCGGCGGCGCTTGCTGGCGTCCCGCGCGGAGGCGAGGGCCGTTGCGCGCCGCTGATCCGGGGCGTCAACGGATGGGCACTAGCTCAGGCGGATGTCTTGGCTACGTGCATGCCGGCCACCGCCCCGGCCGGTTGTGCCGTCGCATGACGTCCGCCGCCTCGCTCGGCCTCCGCTTCAGCAAGACGAGCGCAGTACGCGCTAAGGCGCGATGAGATCAGGGCGTGTACTCATGAATTCTTCGCGTCCGCTTTGATCTCGGAAGCTGACGTTGAGGCCGACATCGCAGTATGTCGGCCTTGGGCCAATAAGCAACATCCAAAGAAGTTCAGTTGACTACGTGCCGGCCTCAAAGTTCATGTTGAACGGCGTCTCGGTCGCGCGACCGAACTACTTAGAGCCCGCCCCTATAACGCATGCTCGCATGTCCAGCCCTTCTTAGCGGACGACTAGCAAATGCGACAGGAGATGCGAAGTATCGCCTTGGCCGACCAGCGCCGCTTGGGGATGGAAAAATCACACCCCCCGCTTCTTCAGACCGAGCCCCTCGAACTGCGTCTTCTGCTCGTCACTCAGGTTCCAACGGAAATCGTCGACCGCGTCGTTCACGCTGATGATCGCCTCTCTCATCGCTTCCAACCGCGCCTTTGCGGCCTTAAGGCGGGCCGGCGGGGTGAGCGCTTCCTTTGGCGGGCATGGGTTTAAGGCTTCCATGGTGCCCATCGTGGTATCCTGCACCACTTCGAGCGCGGCGCGTTGCGTATCGTTCAGTTTCAGGCTGGCGACGATGTCGTCGAGGGGCCATTGCTGGGCGACGAGCTGGCGGTATTGCTTTTCGGCCTGTTGCTCGTCTTGCGGTTCACGGCTCGCCTGGCAGGCGGCGTCCTGCATCTCCTTCAGCTTCGCGGCCGCAGCGTTAGCGCGGCGGTCGCGTTCGGGCGTGTTGAGCTGGGCCTTCTGTTCATCGCTTAGGAGATCGTAGAATTTTTGAAATGGCGGCATAACGGTCGCAACTGCGCTCAGCATCGCGTTGACGCGGCTCTGCATGGCCACGAATCGCTCCAGCGCGGTGGTTGCGGTCTGTGCTGTACAGGAAGCGCGGATGGTGTTGCCGGCGGAAATCCAGGCGCTCGCGAGCTCGTCGAAGGCTGCGCGCTGCGCCTCGTTCGCCGCGACCGCCAGGCCGATCCGCTCGAGGGGAAGGCCGGTCGTCTCGGCGGTGTCGCCGCTACAGAATTCCTGCACCGAGGGCGCTTTGCGATGCCGCCTCCCGGCGGGGCGCTCGGCCGCAAACGCTGAGAGATCGCTCGCAGCGTAAGGCGAGAAGATCGCGGCGTAGAGATCGCCGTAGCCATAGGCCCAGAAGCCGCTGCCATCATTGAGAAGCGCGTAGTCATAGAGATCGCTGTAGGCAAACGGCCAGAAGAGCGGACCGACCCAGCCGTATGAACCGTCGGAGTGCTGCCACCAGCCTTGCGCAGCTCGGCCGCCCTGCCAGCCGGCCAGCGCGGCGACGGCAGTGAGCTGCGCGCGCTCACTCGGGCCGATCGACTCGGCGGCGGGGCGAAGATCTTGCGGTCTTAGAGCAGCCATGCGGACGCGGCTGTGGCGCGCCGCCATGCGTGCGTGGCGGAGACCCGCGACCGACAGCACGCCGGCCATCGCGAAGCGCGCGACACTCACGGGGCCGCCAACGCGCAGGCGGAAACCCGCCTCGGCCGCGCTCGGCAGCGCTCCCAGAACGCCAATTGCAACGCCGGCCGCAGCCATTCCAAGGCGGGACTTTGACATGATTTCTCCCTCGGTCTCTCCCTTGGCGGTCCAGGCCACATCGCGTCACAAATATGACTCGCAGCGGAACCGAAAGTTCCTCCCGCCGTTTTCATTGGGTGAACCTGCGGTCAGGTGACGACGTCAACGGATTAGTCGCGTCGAGTACACGCGCTGGGTCGAATCGTCATCGCGCTTTAGTTTGGTGTGTGATTCGCGCAAACGCGTTGTCGCGAGGGAAAGCCGCTTCGCACTTTTCCGGATCATGCTTTAGGTGGTGTGGACACTTATCGCAGCCATAGGACGATGGCAGCGAGAGTGACGACGGCCCGGTAATTCCGGGCGGTC